>NZ_CALCYR010000257.1 GCF_937906425.1 uncultured Methanobrevibacter sp.
AAAAATAGTTAAATAGAATTTAAAATAGTTAAAAATGATTTAAAAAAGTAAAAAGCAAATAGTTAAAATCATTTAAAAACTATTTAACAATAACTTTTCCCTTTTTAGCAATAGGAGCATAATAATTGTCTCCAGCGAATTTGACTGTAAAGGAATAAGTCCTTTTCTTAGACAAACTTACCTTAACACTTGCAATTCCCTTGGAATTAGTCTTAGCAATATACACTTTTCCATCAACAGTAAAACTAATGCTCTTATTCTTAATAAGCTTTCCATTATTGTCCTTAAGACTTGCACTAAGTGTTTTTGTCTTAGCGCTTAACTTATATGATTTATTAGGAACATTTAAACTCATGTTTTTTCTATTTACACTTATCTTAGCCACTGCAAAACTGGAATAATATTCATCATCCCCCAAGAAACAAAGAGCAAATGTATATGTGCCAGCTACAGGAAGATTGATTTGAAGACTTGCCCTTCCATTAGAGTCAGTTGTCTTATTATAAACCTTGCCGTTAAAACCAATCTTAATATCCTTATTTGCCAAAGGATTTCCATCAGAATCAGTTAGAGTAATGTTAAAGTATTCGCCGATTCTGCCATCTGAAGCCAAGACTGACTGAGTCACCATATTCTCAAAGACAAATTTACTTTCCTTTCTTAATATGCTTATATTCAATGATAAGGGGCTAACTCCATAATAATCATCCACTAAATCAACCAAGACATTGTATTTTCCGGAAATAAGACCGGACAATACTGCAATTCCAGAATCATTAGTTGTGGAATTAACAGTATCAACAAGACCCAATGAACTTGTCATCTTAAATTGAATAGTCTTATTGGAGACATCAGTATTGTTTTCATCAAACAAGCGAACAGCCAGATCATAAGGCCAATAGGAAGTATTTTCACCAGTAAATTCAAGTTTCAATTCCCTTTTTACAACACTCAGATTAAATGAAACTGAAGAGAACTCATATTCATCATCCCCTTCAAAGAGAAGGATTATTTTATAGTTTCCCTTCAATAAATTCAAATTGAATTTAAGAAGTCCATCTTGATTTGATTGCAAATCTTCAAAACTATTATTTAACAAATCGAAACTATTTTCAAAATCATCTGAATCTTCATTTTCCAAAATAAACAATTTTACAGACTTATTTGCAATTGAATTATTCAACTCATCCACTAAATTATAACTGAATCCAACATCAGATTTGGATAAAATCTCAATGCTTTCCTCCTCACCTGAACTGAAATCAACAAAGGAAGTGTTTTTTCTTAAAACAAAAAGATTAAAACTCATATTAGATGATTCAAAATATTCATCCCCTAAAAATGAAACAAAAAAACTATAGTTTCCTTGATTTAAATCCAAAACAAGCCTTAAATTTCCATTTTCATCACTTTTTACGATACAATCACTATCATTCTCATTTAAAACAATCCTTCCATCAGAATCAATATAATAAGACTTGTTGTTTTCATCAGCTATATCAATCACAATCTCCCTATTTGGAATGGATCTGTTTAAAATATCCATAAGGACAATGTTTAGTTCATCAGAGGATTTGGCAAAAACGTTCAAATCATCCACTTTCAAAAAGCTTGTCCTATTGCTGCTTGCCAGATTGAATGAATATTCCTCATTGTTTCCGATTGAATTGCTTGAAGTCTTGACCAGAACAGAATTTGACACCAAATCCTTAACCTCAAGCATCCTTAAGGTGAGATTCAATATGGCAAAACCATTCCTATAAAGCTCATCAATATGCCAAATGGAAGTCTTTTTATCAAATGAATCATTTTTAATCAAGGAACTTTCATCCAAATCATCATTTACAATAAGAGAACTTTCATCCAAATCATCATTTACAATAAGAGAAACTTCCTCCAAATCACCATCCAGAATCATGCAAAACTCATCCAAATTCAAAAATACATCAATATCCTTTACATAATCCCCGAAATTGCTCAAGTTAAAGACCACATTTACCAAATCATCCTTTAGGTAGAATGAGCTGTTTGCACTTATATCCATTGAGAGATTTCCAAGATTTGCAGCATAAGCCTTTAGACAGACATTTCCAAGAAGAACCTTACCCTTTTGAAGAAGGGAAGTGAATTTCAAAACATCTGTTTCATTGCCAATGTCAAACCAGTTCTCTCCATCAGGACTTATAAATGACTGATTAAGGTCTGCACTTGCCCTTGAACTGTAGGAATACCTGTATGACTCGATTGCAATAGGGAAAATAGTTGAATAAGTGCTTAATTTAACATTAAGTCTAAAGACATCACCTGTTTTTAATGGAAGCTCCTTGGCTAATTTCAAGGTATGGTATCCTCCTGCGGAAACTTTGAAACTTTCCTGATATGCCAATTCATCATTTACCATTATTTCAAGATAAATGTCTGAATCCCCATAGGTGTACAAGCCAAAAGCAGAAAGTGGAGCATCATTGCTTGCAGTAAACTGATTTGCAAGCCAAGCCACATTTGAATTGAATCCCAATGACTCATAAGTGTTTCCAAGAATGTCATATTGATAGATTGTTCCATAGTTTGTAATGTTTTCAACATTTGTAAATGCCATAGCAGAGAGACTGTCAAGTCCAAATCCTGCAAAACAAGTGTCATAATAGGAAACATATGCATATCCCTTGTCACCAAAGCTAGGTCCCCAACTGTTTTTAACGATAAATGCACCGTTTCCAGGCGGCTTGTTTGAACCGAACCTGCTTGCAGCATAATTGTCATCCCAACCTACAATGCTTACAGCATGGTTTGGAATGTCAGGATATGAGGTGTAGATGTTTTGCTTGCTTAATCCATCTGAAAAGATGGATGTGTACAATCCACCATATTTCATAACTGCAAGCTTTATTTGATTGTTGTCAAGATAACCTTGGCGAATTGGAATGAAAAGAACATCCTGAACATGTTTTAAAACCTCAAGACCATAATTAGGAATCTTTGAATAGGAACTGAATGGATCATCGCTTTCACTTACAGGACCGTCCCAGCGAAGAAGATATGCCAATGCCATCTGATAGTTTCCCCCATCGCTCCAGTCTGTTCCATTGACTCCATAAGCTCCCATAACATTCTTCAGATTGTTTTCTGAAAGGTCATAGCTGATGTTTTCAAACTTAAGAAGATAGGATTCAAGAGCTGCAAGGGAAGTGAAAGCCCAACAGGCACCTGAACTGCCCTGATTTTTAACTGAAGTGACAAGCTCCTCATTCCTAAGGTCATATTTTGTTGGAATGTTTTCATATTCAGACTCATCAAAAGCATCCTGGACGATAATCTGATCTTCCATAAAGTAAATCAGTGACTTGTTGTCATTAATGTCATACTTAAAGTCAATATTGCCCTCAAAGAGGTTGTCCAAATAATTTGCTTTGCCGTTTGAGACAAAGATTGCATTGTTTGAAATTCCCCAGCCATTTGCAGAATTGTTTATGAAGGAAGTGTTTTCAACTCCCAAAAGAACTCCCTTATGGTAAACTGCACTTGCATAAGTGTAATTTCCATACAAGCCATTTCCAACAAATGTGGAGTTTAAAAGAAAGATGTTTAAAGCCTCTGAACTTGAGACTGCACCGCCCAATGCATAATCTGAAGCAACTGAATTGTTGATGAAACTTGTATTGAATACTGTGAGGAAACTGTTGAAATTGTATATTGCCCCTCCAGAACCATAGGTTCCGCTTTCAAAGCTGTTATTGTTTGAATTGATAAGGGTGTTGTTTACGGTATTGCTGATGAATTCACTGTTTATTATTCTTGCACTGCCTAAATCATTGTAGAATGCGCCTGCGTAAGATGCTTCAGTGGAGGATGCAATATTGCCTATAAAGCTACAGTTATAGATTCTGAATGTTCCGGCCTCATTATATAATGCGCCGCCGGCACCTGCATGTTCAATGTCACCTTCTGCAATGTTATCTGAAAACAGGAGATTTACCATGTTGACAGTACTTCCATTTGCATAGATTGCCCCTCCATAATATGAAGAGCCTCTTGTAAGTGTAAGGTTGAAGAGATTTACAATAAGGCGGGACCCTACAATTGAAAATATGTTTGAATTGTAATTTGCATTTATTATTGTATTCCGGCTCTCTCCGATAACATTAAATGTCTTTGAGAATGAAATGGACTTTGTTATGTTATACTCTCCATCACTGATGAAAAGGGTGTTTATGTTTCTATGAGTTGAAAGATTGGAGACAGCTGAATCAATGGTCTTGAAGGGATTTGTAATGTTTCCGGACTCCTCATCCCCATCATAGGAAGAGTTTATATAGAATGTATTTGAGGAAGTGATTTGGTAAGTGAATTCTGTAAAGCCAGTGTCTAAGTCCAATCCCCAAGCATTTTCTGAAATGTTTGAATTGGATGTAGAGTTAGTTTCTAAATTAGAATTAGTTTCTAAATTAGAATTAGTTTCTAAATTAGAATTAGAATTACTTTCTAAATGAGTATTAGAATATAAATTACTTTCTAAATTAGAATCAAAACTATTAGAATTAGAATTTAATTCTTCAGAACTAGAACTTAAATTTTTTGAACTAAAATCAGAAAGCTTAGAACTTAACTTTGAACTAGAATCAACTTTTAAATCCTCTAAATCAGATGAAATTCCCAAATCATCATCTGTAAGGTCTGAAATCTGATTATCAATATCAGAACTTGCAAAACTTACAGGAATCATTAATAAAATAAATATTAAAAATACAAATAAGATTAAATTTTTCATTTTTCTCATACAAATCCCTTAAAACTTTTTTTAATAATATTAAATCATATTTATGAATTTAAAACTCTTTTTAATCATTTTAACTCATAATAATTATTTTAAAACTCATTTTAATCATTTTAACTCATAATAATTATTTTTATAAAAACTCATTTTAATCATTTTAATTATTTTAATCATTTTAATTAATTCAATTAATTCAATTAATATAATTTTTACAAAAATTTAAAATTAATTAAATCCTTCTAAAAATTATACTAAAATCCCATTTAGCCAAAATAAGCCTTTTAAAAAAATAAAAATAAAAAGAATAGTAAACAACTATCCTTTTTTTAAAAAGCCATTTAACTTATCTTAATAGTGCTTTTAACACTTACAGCCTTATACCTTTCGTCTCCTGCGAATTTAGCAGTGAAAGAATATGTTCCTTTCTTGGAAAGACTTACCTTAACAGTAGCAATTCCTTTTTTATTTGTGCTTGCTGTATAAGATTTGCCATTTACTGTGAATGTAATTTTCTTGCCGCTTATTGCAGTTCCTCTTGAGGTCTTGAATGTAGCGGTTAGTGTTTTTGTTTTTGCACTTGCCTTATATGTCTTCTTGGCAGTTGTAAGCTTTACAGGCTCTGGGTTTACTGTGATTTTCGCTACAGCAAAGCTTGCATTGTACTCATCATCTCCAAGGAAGCTTATTGCAAATGTGTATCCTCCCTTTACACCAAGGTTGATTTGTGTTTTAGCACTGCCATTTTCATCAGTTGTGTAATTGTAGACATGACCGTTGAAACCTACAACAATTGGCTTGTTTGCCAAGGCATTGCCATCAGAGTCCACCAATTTGAAATTGAAGTATTCCCCGTTTCTGCCGTCAAGGTTGACATTTATTGCATTTGTGCTCATGTTGGCGCAAATGATTTCACTTGCCAAGCCATTCATGAGATTACCTGAAGGAATATTTACCTCAGAACCATTGATAAGACTGCTTACAACAAAGTTAAATGGATCCACTCCGCTTTCCATAGTATTTCCAATAACATTCAATTCATTTGTAGGAGCAAGAATTGCCCTGTCTGAATCGACTTCAAGAACTGTAATTGAAGCAGGCACCACATCATCTCCACAGGAGATTGTATTGTTGACAATATTGATGCTTGCAACATCAATCATTCTTGGATTTGTATCATTTTCAGCTATTGCCTTAACTATCACATTTCCATTTAATGCATTGAACTCAACAGCTGTGATGTTTACGCTGTCTGGACCATTTTCTGATTTAGGAGCAATTACAAAGATTACAGAGGATTCTGCACCTTCAATAATACCTCCCCTTATTGTAATGTCCTTAGTAATATTGACATTGGAAATGTTCTTGAATCTCTTATCCCCCAAGTCAAGGGTTTGGCCTGCCTTGGTCTTGTCAATCAGGTCCTGAAGGTCCTTGGAGTTTCCTGCAGTTTCAACAATGATGTCAAGGGAATCCAAGAATTCATCACGAATTAAACTGAATACCTTAATTGTGTCCTTGACTGATTTGCTTGCAGAATAAGTCACTTTAGCCAGATTATCCCTAATGATAAGGCTTGATTCATTCAATGCATTTGATGAATCATTGTTTGCAATATTTATCTGATAGTCTCTCATAAGATAAACCAAGTCACCATCATTCAAAACAAATTGAACAAGGTATTCATAATCTCCCTCTTCAATTTTGTCCAAACCATCGATTTTAATGTTTATCCATGTCTTTGGTCCTTCCAATGAGGTCTTGCCCTCTTCAGGAGCTGTGCCGTTTATTGAATCATATGCAGTGTCAACATAAATGAGATTTGAATCAATCATCTCATCTGAGGAATTGTAGTTGGCTCCCCAGAAATTATCATTGATCAGGCTTGAATTACCATAATATGCTGTTCCATTGTTTGCATTGTTGTTTGCAAATATTGAATATTTCACATAGGATACATTATCAGTCAATACAAGGGCTCCCCCATAGTTGTTTCCTGTATTGTTTTCAAATAGGCATCCTGTAATGTTTGCAGTTGATGCAATCACTGCACCGCCAACAGCCGCCTTGTTGTGGATGAAAGTGGAATTTTCAATTGAAACATAATAATGCCTGTATGGACTGTCTATTGCCTCAAGATCCACTGCTCCACCAAATTCAAGAGCGCTGTTATCTGTAAAGCTGCAGTTAATCAAGGTTATATTGGCTGTAAATCCAACAATTGCTATTGCTCCACCGTATTTTGCCTGATTTGACTTGAATCTTGAATCAATTATCTTGACTTCAACCTCATAAAGACCGATGGCACCTCCATAGGTGTCAACAAGGTTATTTTCAAAGTCACAGTTTACAATGACTGCAGATGCAGGATATGCTCCATATCCATTATAGTCAAATCCTTGATTGATGTAAATGGCTCCTCCGCCGTCACTTGCAGAATTGGACTTGAATGTATCATTTTCAAGATAAAGCTTTCCGCCCTTCAAAAAGATTGCTCCTCCTTCATAGAATCCTGAATCGCTTGCGCTTGCAACACCGTTGACAAAGGTGATTCCGCTTATGTTAAACTCATCATTACTTGCACCGTAAAGGGCAAATGCTGAAGCCTGATTCTTGGAGTCGAATATTACATTGCCTATACCTGTCACATTGAAGGAATGCTTAAGCTTATATCCATAAACCTCATAGCTGCCCTCATTGACACAAACGTCATAGGATCCTCCTTCACGGCAAGCAAGATAATATGCCTGTGTAAAGGTCTTGACTGGACTGTCCTCGCTACCGGTATTGTCATCATCACCATCCTGGGATACATAGATTCTTCCAAAGTAGTCCCCGATTGCATTTTCAACAAGAATGGTACCGTTTAAAACATTGTGCCAGGAGTACATGTCACTTTCCCTTTGATAGATACCTGATACTGTAAAGGTTCCGTTTTCCCTAGGAACAAATCTTACAGTTCCAATTCCTTCAATCAAGTCACTTGCAGGAAGGATTGTCGGTTTTCCATCAACTGTAAATTTTAGGCCTATTCCGCTTATAGGGTTTCCCATATCGTCACTTACGCTTACATTCAAGACAATAGCCTTTCCATCAGGAATATTAACAGTGTTTCCATCAAGGAATATGATGTTAAGCTTGCTGTCAATATAACCTAAATTATATATTGCATTACCGCTTTCTGTAGCAAGACAATCAGAAATATTGTTTTCCCTTAGGTATAATTGACCGATACTGCTTATTCCAAAGGAAGTGCTTATGCTTGCAATTGCTCCTCCATATGCAGCGGAATTGTTTATGAAAGTGTTTTCAAGGGAAGCTGTATCACCATAGTATGCAGCGATTGCTCCGCCTGTATAAGCTGTGTTTTCAATGAATTCACAGTTCTTGATTTGGGTGTATTCGACAGAGGAATACATTTGCGCATTCTCTATTTCAATTGCTCCACCCTGTTCTGTTGCCTCATTCATTAAAAAACTGCAGTTTTGAATAAGGTTGCCGTTGGAGATGCTGTATTCCATATTTTGCATGAATACAGCTCCGCCAACACCTGCAGTGTTGTTTATGAATTGGGAATTGATTAAAACAGCATTTGCACCAATCCAACCGATTGCACCACCGTTGCTTGCATCATTCATTATGAAGCTGCAGTTGTCAATATAGGAATTGTCTGATTCGATGTCCACTGCACCTCCAAAGACTCCTGCAACGTTTTCAATGAATAAGGAATTGGTGATTACTGCCTGTGCATCTCCCTCAACATTTATTGCACCTCCAAACTCATCTGCAGAGTTGTTATAAAAGACCATATTGTCCATTTCAACGATTGCATCCTCAATGAATATTGCGCCCCCTGCAGAATAGACTGAAATCTCACCGTGGGTAGCATCTTCAGCAATGGCATCAGTAGGAGCATAACCGTTAATCATGGTTAAGTTTGACAATTTAACTTCAATGAATCCATCAATCTTCATTACACGGTCATTTCCACCGGCATCAAAGACAACATTGCCTAATCCACTGATTGTACATGACTCATCCACTATAATTCCATTTTCTGTATAATTGCCTTCAAGAATGATTATATTGTTAATTCCACTTGTCTTTACAAGCTCAATTGCCTTTGAGACAGTTGCAAGCGGAGAGTCTTTAGAACCGTTGTTATTGTCGTCTCCACTTGTGGAAACGTATAATGCGATTATTTCTGTTTCATTATCAGTTTGATTTTCAGTGTCGTTTCCTGTTTGATTTTCTGTTTCATTTCCGGTATCATTTTCTGTTTCATTCCCACTTGGATTTGTTGCATTGGAAATGACAGTTACAATAATAGGAGTGAATTGACATTGATTAAATGAAAGTCCTTCCTGAGTGAATGCATTGTCATTATGACGGAAAACAATTGAAAAAGTCTTGTTTTCCTCGAAATAATCATCCAAATCACTTAAATCTACAGTAAAACTGGTTTCATATGCATCAATGTCCAAGTCAACCCTTGTTTCATTGTCAATATATGCATAGATATAACCATAGGCTGAGAAGTAATATGAAGAGGAGTAATTGATTTCAACATCAACTGTATCACTTTCACCAAGAGTATGGCTTATTTCATTAGGTGAAGGAGTGGAATTGTATTTTATTTCCACAGGCTCATCGCTTAGAGAAAGCACATTTACAATCAATGGAAGAATTTCACAGTCATCAAAGGAAACCCCTTCCTGAGTGAATGCATTGTCATTATGACGGAAAACAATTGAATAAGTCTTGTTTTCTGCAAAATAATCATCCAATAAACTTAAATCAATTGAAAAACTGGTCTCTTCTGCATCAATGTCCAAGTCAACCCTGGTTTCATTGTCAATATAAACATAGATATAGCCGTATCCTGCAAAGTCATAATCATCCAAATAGGAAATTGAAACATTTATTTCATCACTTTCCCCAATAATATGATCGATTTCTCTAGGTGAAGGGGTGGAACTGTATTTGACCTCATCAATAGGAAGTTCAGAGCCTGCACCATCAACATTAACAATCAATGCTAGAATCTCACAGTCATCAAAGGAAACCCCTTCCTGAGTGAATGCATTGTCATTATGACGGAAAACAATTGAATA
>NZ_CALCYR010000258.1 GCF_937906425.1 uncultured Methanobrevibacter sp.
TTCATCTGTTTTGTCTTCGGATGATTTTTTCTTATTTTTAATTTTTTATTCATCTGTTTTGTCTTCGGATGATTTTTTCTTATTTTTAATTTTTTATTCATCTCTTTTGTCTTGGGCGAATTTATTTTCTTTTTTTTCGTCCTTGACTTTAACAAATATTTTATCAATATGGTTTCCGTCCATGTCAATGATTTCGAATGTGAATTTCTTGAATTCGAATTTTTCTCCCTCTTCAGGTATTCTGCCTGCATGGGAAAGGATTAAACCTGCAATTGTTGTATAACCGTCTTCAACTTCTCCAGGCAAATCTTTTTCAATATTGAATAGGTCCTTAAAGTCTTCGATTGAAAATCTTCCGTCAATGGTCCAGATATTGTCGCTTCTTTGAATAGCCTTTGGATCGTCTTCCTCATCAATTCCGGGAATGTCTCCAACAATTCCCTCAAGAAGGTCGTTTAATGTAATCAATCCGACCACACTGCCGAATTCATCAACCACAAGTGCCATGTGAACATAGGATTGGTTTTGCTTAAATTCCTTAAGCAAATCCATTGAAAGCATGCTTTCAGGAACAACCAAAGGTGATTTTACAGTATTTTTAATGTCTATTGTATCCTCTTCAAAGAGTTTGCTTAAGATGTCCTTTGCCTGTACAACACCAATGAAATCATCCAATTCTTCTTCAGCAACTGGGAATATGGAACGTTTGCTGTTTATGATTTTTTTCTTGTTTTCTTCAATGCTGTCTTCCAAGTCAATCCATATCATTTCACTTCTAGGAGTCATTATCATATCCACTTTCTGGTCATCAAGACGGAAAACTCTTTTGATAATGTCTTCCTCTTCTTTTTCAATGGTTCCGTCTTCAATTCCCTCTTCAATTAATAACTTGACTTCCTCTTCAGTGACCAAGTCTTCTTTTGCTTCAGAACCAACAAGTTTTAATGCAAAATTGGTTGATCCATCCAATAATCTTACAATTGGTTTACAGATAATTGAAGTAATCTGCATGAATTTTGCAGTTTTTAGGGAATAGTCTTCAGGATCATTTAAAGCCATTCTTTTAGGTACAATTTCTCCAATCAAAATTGTAAAGTAGGTTGTAATTAAAATCACAATTATAAAACTGATTTGATAACTGTAAGGTATGTATTGGCTTAAGAATATTCCTAAAGGTTCAGAGAATGTAGTTCCACCAAGTGCCCCTGTAATGATTGCTACAAAGGTGATACCTACTTGAACGGTTGATAAAAATTCATTTGCATGGTCCATGAAATCCAGTACTTTTATAGCATTTTTGTTTCCAGTTTCTGCTATTTTTTGAATTTTTATACGTCTTGCCGATACAACTGCAATTTCTGCAAGTGATAATACTCCATTAAGTATTATCAAGATTATTATTATTGCAATTTCAATAAGTATTATTATCGAGTCCATTTTCATTAAGTCCTTTTAAAATTGTATTTTTAAAATTCATTTTAATTTATGATTTTATAATATTTATGTTTATATGAATTTTTTTTTAAAAAAAGCCAGATTTTTAAAATTTTTGCAATTGAATTGAATTTTTATAATCAAATTTAATTTTTGTAATTTAGTTGAATTTTTTTATTTTAATTCCATTTTTGTAATTAAATTTAATTTTTGTAATTAATTTGAATTTTTTATTTTAATTCAATTTTTTTATTTAAATTAAAATTTTTTAATTTTTATTGAATTTTTTATTTTAATTCAATTTTTATTAAGAAAAATGATTTTTCATTTTAAACCAATTATTCATTGTTAAATTTTCTTTCCAATTGATTTAAGAATTTATTTGATTTAAATTCATCAGCTGTTTTAAACATGCTTCCTCCGTAGATTTCCTCTTGCATTTTTTGAACAGCTTCTGAAGCGTCATTTGCAGTTTCTACTTTTTGAAGAATTCTGCGGCTTTTGACTTTAATTGTCTTTCCACAAGTACATTTTCTGGTTTTAACGCCTTGTTTTGCATAAAGTACTCTTCCACAGTCACATCTAAATATGTAATACATTTAAATCACTTATTTTTTTATTATTAATATTATAATCAAAATTTTTTAATATTACATCAAAAAGAAATAGATAAATTTCAAAGGATTGTTTATTTTTAAAATATCGAATTTAACTATTTTCAATAAATAGTAAACATTTTAAGCATGATTATTTTTAAAATATTTTTGAATAACTATTTTCAATAAATAGTAAACATTTTAAGCATGTTTATTTTTAAAATATTTTTGAATAACTATCTTCAATAAATAGTAAACATTCTAAGTATGATTATTTTTAAAATCCATTCAATTAAACAATAGTTTCAATGGAAATCCATTAAAATTATTTATCCTCCGAATATTTTCATAAAGAGAGGTATGAAAACCTGTGAAGGAAGTATAACCAATGTAGCTATACTGACACCTAAATTGGTTCCTATAACAACTAGCAATATTCTTACAATATTATTGTTCCAAAGATCCCTTAAACTTTCTATTTTTCCTAAATTATGTATGTCGCTTGTTCTTACTTCTCTGAATTTTGCTTCTGCAAGTCCTGAAAACCAACCTGCTGCAAGTAAAGGGTGGATAATGGTTAAAGGAGCTACAACTCCTCCAATAAGTGCGGATTGGATTTTAGATCCTGATAATATTGAACCTAAAAAGCCCATAATCATGCTGATTACAATAAATTCTATAACATTTCCTTGAATTTGGATTCCTTTTAGCCATGCAAGAAAAAATATCACTATAAACATGATGGGAATAAGTGCAAGTATGATCTTAAGCCAAGGAATTCCTCCCTTCTTTTCAAGGCTTATCAATTCGGAATGAGGTGGAATTGTTTCGGGATTATCCAGATATCTGTTAATTCCTTCCCTATGTCCTGCACCTACAACTGCTATGACATGGTCTTCCGGAATATGTAATATGCTGTTTGCAAGATAAGCGTCTCTTTCGTTTACCAATGCTTCATAAGCTCCAGGGGAAATTTCCTTAAAGTAACCCATTGCCTCATCGATAACGGATTGTTCCTTAAGTTCCTCAACATCAAGTTCGTCCTCATCTGATGAGAAAAGGGAAGCTATTAGTCCATAGAGGAATTTTAGTTTCTCCCATCCGCTCATATTGTTTAAAACTCTTTGCAATGTAATATTGATGTCCCTGTCTATTAAAACGATTTTGCAGCCTATTTCTTCTGCAGCTTCAATTGCAGTAATCATTTCAGATCCAGGTTTAACGTCTAAATCATCTCCAATCTTATTTTGCATATAGGAGAGAATTGTTGTAATAAAGAAAAGGCCTACCTTATTTTCCTTAATGATTTTGGAAATGTGGATTTCATCATTTTCTTCAATGCCCTTTCTTTGATTCATTAATTTGATGTATCTTCCTCTGTCTAATTCAATAGCAACTGCATCCGGCAGGTCTTCAAGGATTGCCTCTCTTACCTCATTGGCACTTTCCTGTGAAACGTGAGCAGTTCCTATAATTTTTAAACATTCTCTATTCATTAGATTTTCCTTCTTGATACTTTTTAAAATAATTAACTTTAAGTTAATAAAAATTTCTTAATTTATCTATTAATATTAATGTAATTTATTTATCTTTATTAATTTATTTATATATTTTTTGAAAAATTAGAACTTTTTTCAAATGATTTTTATTTTTGTTTAGGTAAGTTGATTTAAAATAATGGGTTAAGATTATTTTATTTTTAAAAATTGATTATGAATAAGTGGTTAAGATTATTTTATTTTTAAAAATTGATTATGAATAAGGGGGTTAGGATTATTTTATTTATTCATTAAATAATCTGATTTTTCCATCTTTATAAATTGGAACATTTTCACTAATGTTTTTCTCTAAACAGAATTTTACATCCTCTTCGTATCCTAAAAAAGTCAATCTTCTTGCAGACATTGATTTCCCAAGATTTTGCATAAAGATGTCCTGGTTTCTACTTGCCAAAAGGGCTGAAAATGCATATTCGCTAAGGCCTTCTCTTTTTCTCCATAAACTTTTGTCCAATTTTTCATTTCTTTCATTAATGTTTGGAATCTCTGTGATGTCATCTTCAAGATTTAATTCCTTATCAATCCAATAAAGTATTTCTCCAGCACCAATAAAATCCTCAATTGAAAAATGTCCTTCAAATCCTGCCATTACAAGGGATATTTCTTCATTTGCAAGTTTAATTGCAGTTTCTGCAACTTTCTTTGCATTTGTCAATGTTCCAATAAGTATTGTTTTTGAATGAATGTTTTCCAATACTCTTACTCCATTGCTTGTTGTAAGAACCAAGCAGTCTTTAGTGGTTTTATAGTCCCTTAGGTCTGTTGGTGAATTTCCAATATCAAATCCTTCAATTGTTTTCCCTCTTCTTTCTCCAGCCAAGACTGCATCATGTTTTCTGGCTAATTCAATTGCTTCTTCAGGAGTGAAAGCAGGAATAATTTCTTTAAACTTATCTAAAGCTGCTATAATTGAAGTACTTGCCCTTAATGTATCTATCATAATTGAAACATCTTTTGAAGAACTTTTTTCAAATTCTAGTTTCACTTTCAATTTAATGCCTCTATTAGTTTAATCAGTGATTTTAAAAAAATATATTTTGTTTTAAATAAAAATTTTTATTAATGTCCATTATAATATATAGAATTGATTCATATTAATAGATTAGTTAAGTTTGAAATTTTTTTTAAGTTTTTTAAAAATCAATTAAATCTTATTATTTTAAAAGCTTATTAATTTCTATTTCTAATCATTGATTATTTTGATTATTTTAACTCTTATGTTGTGAAAAAAATGAAAATTGTAACTACTCCAATGTGTAAAAAGATTGTAGAATGGGCTGGTTTAAAGGATTTTAACATTAATAAACATCCATCCTTAGAAGATGGGGATTTTGCAATTTTATTGTCTGAAAGCAAGGTTGAAATGGATTCATTAGCCATTAAACTAAATACTTTTTTACAGATTAGGGAAAGCATTATGGAAGTTTCAAAGCTTTGTTTTGAAAATGATTTAATAGATTCGCCCATAACTGATTCAGAAATTGATGAAATCTTTTTAGATTATTCTGATTTGACTTATGCAAATTTAGACAAGCCATCTTTTGATGAAATAAAAAAATCTAATTCAAATAAAAATGTTAAGGTTTATTCCGAATTTCTAAAGGATATTGTTAGAAATCTTGGAGCTAATATTATTGATTTTAGTTTAAATTCAGATTCTAATTTGAAAGAGGAAGACTTTGAATATATTGTTTATCCGGATTATCTTGAAGATATTGTTTTAGAAAATGAGGATTTGGACAATAATGAAATTATTTTAATCAAGGTTTTAACCCATTCAAATGTTTCTAAAAATCCAATTGAAAGAGCAGAACAAAGATATTCGGTAATAAGGCTTCGCGTGATATGCGTGAGATACAGCCTTACGTAGAGCAGATAAAGCAAGCCTACGAGCATATTGACCAGCTCTCCAATGATGAGCTGCGTGCCCGTACTAAGGAATTGCAGCAACAGGTGCAGCACTGTGCCGACGACCTCAAGGCAGAGATACAAGCCACCAAGGATAAGATAGAGACACTCCCCATAGAGGAGCGTGAGAGCCACTTCAACCATATCGACAAGCTCGAGAAGGAGGTGCTTGACCGCATGGAGGAGGAACTCAATGTGGTGATGCCTGACGCTTTGGCGATTATGAAGAGCACTGCCCGCCGCTTTGCTGAGAATGAGGAGGTCGTGGTTACTGCTACCGACTTCGACCGCGAACTGGCTGCCACCCACGATTTCGTGGAT
>NZ_CALCYR010000259.1 GCF_937906425.1 uncultured Methanobrevibacter sp.
TTTTTTTAATTTTTTATTATTTTTTTTAGAAAAGTATTATTTTTATTTTTTTTAGATTTTTTTATTATTTTTTTAGATTTTTTTATTATTTTTTTTAGAAAAGTATTGTTTTGATTTTTTTAAAGATTTTTTTATTATTTTTTTTAGAAAATTCTTATTATTTTTTTTTAGATTTTTTTTATTATTTTTTTTTGAAAAATATTGTTTAATTTTTAAAAATAATTTTCATTTTTGTAATAAAATTTTATTTAATTTTCTTAAAAAGTTTCTTTATTTTTATATTAATTTTTGTCTGTGCGAACAAAAAAATTTGATTTTTTTTAAATAATTTATCATTTTCATTTATCATGATTTATCATATGTTGAGTTATGCCTAAATTTTTCTTATTTTGGATTTAGGGCATTCTCCTTGGCTTTATCTTTTATTTTTATATATTTTTGTCATTATTTTTTATATTAAGTCTATTTTTTTAGGTAAACCTAAAAAATCATGTTATTTAAGTGTTTCTTTTTAAATTTAAAAGGTTAATTTATATTAGTTAAGTTTTATAATATAATATGTTAGTTTCTAACTTTTTAAATTTATAAAATAGAGGTGACACATTTGAGCGATAAAATAGTTATATCCCCAACATCTCGTCAAGAAGGACATGCGGAACTTGTCATGGAAATTGACGATGAAGGGATAGTTACCAAAGGTAGATACTTTAGTATCACACCTGTCAGAGGCTTAGAGAAAATGGTTACAGGTAAAGCACCTGAGACTGCACCAGTTCTTTGTCAAAGAATCTGTGGGGTATGTCCTATACCTCATACATTAGCATCTGCTGAAGCGATGGATGATTCATTAGACATCGAACTTCCAAAAGCAGCTTCCTTGTTAAGAGAATTAACAATTTCTGCTTCCAACTTAAACAGTCACGCAATTCACCATTTCTTAGTTGCTCCTGACTTTGTACCAGAAGAACTTTTCAAGACTGCTGTAGACAGTGTTGGAACCATCAGAAAGAATGCACAATACGTAGTAGATATGGTTGCTGGTGAAGGTATTCACCCATCTGATATAAGAGTCGGCGGTATGGCAAGAAACCTTTCAGAACTTGCACGTAAAAAATTATACACCAGACTTAAAGCATTAGTGCCAGTAGTAGACAACCATGTTGAATTAATGACCAACTTATTCCTTGAAAAGGACATTCCTAAAGGATTAGGTGTTGTTGATGCTCCTGTATTTGCAAGTGATGTAATTTACGGTAAAAGAGATTTCTTCGATCTTGACAGATTTACTGAAATTGTACCGGAAGCTTGGTATGATGACCCTGAAATTGGTAAAAGAGCTTGTACCACCGTACCATTATACGATGGTGTAAACGTGGAAACTGGTCCTAGAGCAAGACAAGATAAATTTAACGGCTACAAAGAGCAAGGTGTTTTAGCACAACACTTATCCAGAGCTCGTGAAATGAAAACTTATCTTTCCAGAGCAATTGCTATCTTAGATGAATTAGATACTTCTGCCCCTACTCTCGCAGATTTCGACCCAAGAGGTACCAACAAATTAGGTATTGGTGTAATTGAAGCTCCTAGAGGAACTGATATTCACATGGCACAAGTAAAAGACGGTAAAACCGCTTTCTACAGTGCATTAGTACCAACTACTTGGAACATCCCAACTATGGGTCCTGCAACCGAAGGATTCCATCACGAATGGGGACCTCACGTAATCAGAGCTTACGACCCATGTTTATCCTGTGCTACCCACGTAATGGTAGTTGACGATGAGGATAAATCTGTTGTTAAAAACGAAATGGTGAGAATCTAAATTTAAATTTTAATAGAGAGGAATAAAATGCCTTACGATGCAAGTAGATTAGTTGTTGGATGTGGAAACATATTATTCAAGGATGATGGTTTCGGTCCAATGGTTATTCATGCTTTAGAAGATTATTTTAAAGAAAATGAATTGGAAAAGCCGGAAGACACTCAGTTTATTGATGCAGGAACCGGAGCAACACATTTCATTTTTTCCATGCCTGATGAGAATTGGAAAAAGATTATAGTTGTTGACGTTGTTGAATGGAATGCAGAACCGGGCACCCTCAGAATTTTCAGTCCTTATGACATGCCTAAGGGCAAGTATGAAAATGCCCACACCTGGCCTGTTGAGGAACCTCTTCATGACCTTGCCGATCGCGGAATTGAAGTGGTCATTGTAGGATGTAAGCCGGCTGAAATTACTGCACCTGACGTCGATATGGGATTAACTGAACCTGTCGAGAAGGCTGTTCCTAAAGCTATTGAAATGATATTAAATGAACTTTAAAAGGGGTTTAGCAATGCTTGCAAGAATTAAAAAGAGTATTAGGAAATTTTTAGGCCTTCAAGCTAAACCGGACGCAGAAGATGATGAAACTAAAGATGAAGCTCAAGCTAAATTAAAACAAGAAATTAAAAAGGAAGTTGAAGCTGAATCTAAACCTGCAGAAGAAGCTAGAAAAGAAGCTGATGCAGAAAAAGCAAAAATAGAGGCTGAAAAAGAGGAATCATCTGAGCAATTAAGTAAAGAATCTTCAACACAGGAGGTTGAAAAAGTGGCTGACAAACCAAAAATAGGATATATTCACATGAGTGGGTGTACTGGAGACGGTATGTCATTAACTGAAAACTATGACATTCTCTCAACCTTACTCACTGATATGGTGGACATTGTTTACGGAACAACTTTAGTAGATTTATGGGAAATGCCTGAAATGGATTTAGCATTAGTCGAAGGGTCTGTCTGTTTACAAGATGAACACAGTGTAAAAGAACTTATGGAAGTAAGAGAAAAATCAGGATTAGTTTGCGCATTCGGATCTTGTGCAATGACTGGTTGTTTCACCCGTTACGCACGTGGTGGACAATTAGCTCAACCAAAACATGAATCTTTTGTACCAATTTCTGACTTAATCAAAGTAGATTGTGCTATTCCAGGATGTCCTGCATCCCCAGAAATTATTGCAAAAGTAGTTGTTGCTTTAATCAACGGTGACATGGATTACTTAAAACCTATGTTAGACATGGCAGCATGCAACTTAGCATGCGGTTGTGACTTGCAAACCAATGTTGTAAGTAAAGCATTATGTACTGGTTGTGGAACTTGTGTATTAGCTTGTCCAACCAGAGCTCTTGAAATGGTAGAAGGTAGACCTTCCCACAATAAGAACAGATGTATTAAATGTGGTGCATGTACTACCCATTGTCCAAGAACCTGGTTCCCAGAAGAGCAAATTAAAAAAGACTTAGGATTATAATGGAGGATAATAAAATGGCATTCGGTACATATAAAGAAGTAGTATCTGCTAGAGCTACTGATAAACAAATCCAAAAAGTCTCACAAGATGGTGGAATCGTAACAGCTTTATTAACTTACGCTTTAGAAGAAAACATTATTGAAGGTGCAATTGTAGCTGGAGATACTGAAGACGCATGGAAACCTGAACCAACTATTGCAATGACTCCAGAAGAAATTATTGCAGCAGCAGGTACCAAATACACCTTCTCTCCAAATGCAATCAGACTCAAAGAAGCTGTAAGACAATATGGTCTTGAAAAAATCGGAACTGTAGCAACTCCTTGTCAAGTAATGGGACTTAGAAAAATGCAATCTTACCCATTCGCTACCAGATTTGTTGCAGACAAAATAGCATTATTAATTGGTATTTTCTGTATGGAAAACTTCCCAAGGGATTCCTTAAGAACTTTTGTCGAAGGAAAAATGAACTCTTCCTTAGACAACGTAAACAAAATGGATATTGGAAAAGGAAAATTCTGGATTACTGACCCTGAAAAAGAATCAGGACTCGCTTTAAAAGAAACCCACGGATATGAACAAGCTGGATGTAACATCTGTCTTGACTATGTTGCAGAATTAGCTGATGTATCTACTGGATCTGTAGGTTCTCCTGACGGCTGGTCTACTGTATTCACCAGAACTGACAGTGGTGCAGACATTTTTACCGCAGCAGTTGATGCAGGTATTCTTGAAACCAAACCAATGGATGATGTAAAACCTGGTTTAGGATTACTTGAAAAACTTTCCAACGGTAAAAAGGACAAAGGTAGAAAAGAAATCGAAAGAAGAGTTAACATGGGACTTCCAAGTCCTTTCTAATTCTTCCCCTTTTCTTTTTTATTTTTTACTTTCCTTATTCTATTTTTTAGAACTTTTTTTATTTTTGATTATTTACTTTTTTACTTTAATTATTTTATTTTTAGCTATTTTTATTAATTTTTAATTATTTTTATTAATTTTTAGCTATTTTTATTCTATTTTTTGAACTTTTTTTATTAGTTTTTTTATTAAAAAATTATTTTTAGCTATTTTTTTTTAAAAAATAAACAAGTTATAATAAAAAGGAAAAATCAATATTAAAAATAATAATAAAAATTTATATTATAAAAATTAAAATTATTAAATGTAAATTGGGATATTTTTGTATTTGGTGGAATTATGA
This sequence comes from uncultured Methanobrevibacter sp., assembly GCF_937906425.1. Taxonomy (GTDB): domain Archaea; phylum Methanobacteriota; class Methanobacteria; order Methanobacteriales; family Methanobacteriaceae; genus Methanobrevibacter. The sequence continues at coordinate 4,497 of NZ_CALCYR010000259.1, forward strand.
GAAATTTTAATAAAATTTTATTGTTTTTATTGGTGCTCATTTTAAGTTTAGCAAGTGTAAATGCAGCAGAATTAGATGATTCTAATTTAAATGATAATTTAATTGATAATTCAAATGATAATTTTGGTATTAGTTTAAATGAAGCTTTTAATGAAGATTTGAATTTATATTCTAATGATTTAAATCATGATTTGAATTCAGATTCTAATGAATTAAGTTCTAATTCAGAATCTAATTCTTTAGAAATTCTTAATGATTCTAATTTAAGTCCTAAAGGTGAAAAACTTTCAGATTCTAATCAAAACATTCATAAAATCTCAGATTCCAATTATTCAAACTACTTTGATAGAAATGGAAACCTTTTGTCTGGGATTGTCTCTCCAAATGATATTTTAGATCTTTCAGGTTCCTTCAAGGGCCGTAACTTTATATTAAATGTCCCATGTACAATAACAAGTTCCTCAAACAATGCCTTTTTAACTAACTGTATGATTAAATTTGAAGGAGTAAACGAGTTTCAATCAAATTCCTCCAAGTCTTCCTCTCTTTTAACATCAAAGGTTTACAATTTAAACATAAGAAATTCAAATGCAGACTGTCCAGGAGTCTATATCTTGAACAGTTCCTATGTAGAGGTCTTTAATAACGATATCTATTGTACAGGAGCTAATGGAAATCCTGTTCGTGTAATCTATTCCAATTTCACTTCCATTTTTGGAAATGTTCTTGAATCCTATTTTACAGGATATATGAACCTTTCATGGAAGCGTGCAGGGATTTTGCTTGGAGAAAGTCACAATAACAGCATTTATTCTAATCAAGTGACTGTAAAGGATTCAAATCCTATTTATCTAACTACCTATGGCTTTGAAAAGTCCAATTATAACTTTATCTATAACAATACGGTTAAGGCTTCTGCAATCAGTGAGGATACAGGTTTGCTTGCTCCTTCAGCGTGGGCATATGGCATTCATATAATGGGTGATTACAACACTGCATTAAACAATACAATTTATAATATGTATCGTGGAGTTGATTCTGAAGGAAGCTTTAACAATATTATAGGAAACATAATCTTCAATCTTACAGGAGGCTACTTTGAAGGAAATGATGGAACTGAAGGTGGAGACTATGGTATTCATGCTTCCTATGACAATTTAATAGCAAACAATACTGTATTTAACAGTAAATTAACAGGTTCTGCAATTTATTTAATGCCTAACAATACTGCATATGGAAATATTGTATATAATATAAGCGGTCGCAGCGGCATTGAATTTAATTATTATGCTTCAAACTGTGATGTTTATGATAATTTGATTTATATGGCAAGAGGCAATGGAATTTATGTCTTTGGCCGCATGTCTAATCTGACCGTCTCATCCAATATTGTAGGATCATTGGATAGTGAAGCGATATTGTTTAAAAGGCAGTCAAATTCAAAATATCCAAACAATTCAAGTGTTTTTGACAATTCCATTTTCTCATTTTCCAACTCTGCAATAGACATTTCAAACATTCCCTCAAATGGAAACATTACTGTATTCGATAATGGAATCATAGTTGATGAAAGTGGTTTTTCAGACTTTTTTGCATCTGATGGCACTATAAATAACTTAAGCTATTTGAATGGTTTAAACGGCACATATGATAATCCCTATAATGCTTTAATTTTTGAAGGGAATTTTTCTAATGCTCTTTTGAATGATGGTGTTTTAAAAATAGATGCTCCTATTTCCTTGGTTTCCCTTAATTGCACATTTTCTAAATTGGATGCTTATTTAAATAGAAATTTAAGCTTTTTAAATCATGATTTGATAGGTCCTGATTTGTCCTCAAATAATCCTGTTTCTTCATTCAGCTATGATTTCTATGAAAATGATGAATATAATTATATAATTGAGAATTTTAATGCTCTTAAAGCAAGCACTGCCCTATTCAATAATATTTCATTGGAGATTTTATCCTCTGGCCTTTTGATTGAAGGATTGAGATTTAATAATGGGTCAATTGCCTTAAACAATGTTGATAAGGTTTATTTAATTAATAATCATATTTATATTGATTTTAAGGATTATGCAATTAGATTCAATAATTCAAACGCTTCCCTATTTTCTAATTTCATTGAAGTGAATGAGTATAATCCTGCCCTTTTGATTGCTAATGAAAGTGTAGTTGTCATGGATGAAAACATTATCAAGACCCTTTCGGATATTGGCATTCTTTGCATCAATTCAACTTATCCTAAATCTTCAAGCTATGTAATTGACGATTCTAATTATTATGCTTTCTTCAATGATGATGGAAGCTTTAGGGATGATTTTGAAATAGACTTTAACAGTACATTGAAATTGGCAAATTTAAGCAATAAAATAATTAAAATAGACATTCCTTTAAGGATTGTTTCAGTTGAAGGCTCTAAATTGATTAATTCTCGAATAATATTTGAAGGAGAGTCATTTAATAGTGTACTATCAAATTTAAGCTTTGAGATAAGGGATAATTCCTTTTTAAAGTCCTATGAGATAATTTCTGTAAAGGAAGGTGTAGGGGATTTGCTTATTTCAAACAACAGAATTCTTGTTTGCGATGCTGATTTTAATGAATTGTCATTTATTAGGGTATTTGATTATGAGGAATCGTCTGAAAACATTAAAATAATCAATAATTCATTTTATATGGAAAACTCTTCCATTAATATAAGCAAGGCTTTATCCATTGAAGGATTGAAGAATTCAACAATTGCAAACAATAATATTCAAATAAGTTCAAATAAGTCTTCATATGGTTTGGATTTATCAAATTCAAAAGATTTAACCTTTTTAAATAATGATTTGAATATTTCTTCAATCAATTCCTCTTATGCCTTGGCCATTAGGAATTCTAAGGATTTGTCCATTAGGGATAATAATATATTTTCAAATGCTGTAAGTTCAATAGGGCTTGGATTGTATAAGTCAAGTGATTTTGAGGCTTTAAACAATAATATAAGTATTTTTGGCTCATTTTATAATGCTCTTGCTACTGAAGATCCATTGGGAAACTTTGATGGAGCCATTTTAATTGATTCAAGTTCTGATTTGACAAGTTCCATTCTGGAAAATAATCTTTTATTTGAAAATGGATTAAAAACTTCTTTCATTCATTCTGAAAATCCTGCAAGGGATATTCAAAATCTTATTGATGATGCAATTCCTGGGGATGTGATTGATTTTGGAAATACAATCTATGCCAATTTGGACACCTTAAAGATTAATAAGTCCTTGACAATAAAAGGAGGAGTCTTTGTTTTCAATGAGTCTGATTATTTAAATGGGGGCTCTGGTGGAATCAAGGTTTTGTTTAATGTTTCTGCCTTGGATGAGTTTGAAGATTTGGATTTGTGTTCTAATGGAAAAGATTCTGATTTGTCTTCTGAAGGTTCTGATTTGTCTTCTGAAGGTTCTGATTTGTCTTCTATTGGAGTAAATATTCTAAATGGAATTTATATTCTTAACAACAATAAAATTATTGTTTTATTGAATGGTATAAACGGTTCTGATGTCTTTTCAACAAATGTTCCTAAGGTTAATGTGGCAAATAATATTTTCTCCCTTGTGGATGAGGATATTGTGGCAAAATCCATAAATATTCTTCAATTGGAAATGGATAGGGCTGTTTTGGCTCCAAGCAATTCCATTTCTGTCTTGAACAATACATTAAGTTCTGGAATAAATCCTTTTAAGATGGAAATCAAATCAATATTGGATGGAAAGGATGTTTTTATTTCTCCTGGCTTTGAGAAGGGCTCAACTTTCATTGAATGTGAAAACATGACAACAAGTTCCATTAATTATTATCTTGACGGAAGAAATGGGGAATATTTCAATTTTATCCTATTGGACGGTTCTGGAAATCCTCTGGCAAATAAACCGATTTTTGTAGGATTTAATGGTCATGTTTATAATTATACAACAGATGAGAATGGAAGTGCAAGAACTCAAATAAATCTTGCTATAAAAGGAGGCTACACATTTGCTGTAAGCTTTTTAGGAGATGATGAGTATAATGCAAGTTTTGCAGTTGCTAAAATCACTGTAAATACTCAAATTCCTATTTTAGCTACAAATGACTTTTCTTACAAGGCAAGTAATTCTAATAAGGTGATTAGCGCTAGTTTGAAAACAGCTTTAGGAACTCCACTTTCAAATAAGAAAATTGTTTTTGCAGTTAATGGAAAGACTTATTCAACTAAAACCAATGCTAAGGGAATTGGAAGTTTAAAACTTAGTTTGGCCAGTAAAAAGACTTATAAGTTTACGGTTAAGTTTGCTGGAGACAGTACTTATGGTACGGTTAGTAAAAGTGCTAAAATAGTTGTTAAATAGGTTTTTATTCTTTAATTAGTTTTTATTTTTATTCTTTTCATTCTTTTTATTTTTATTTTTTATTTAATTTTAAGAGTTTATTTTATTCTAATTCTATTTATTTTATTTTATTTTTATTTTTTATTTAATTTAAGAGTTTATTTTTCTTTAAATCATTTTATTCTTTATTTTATTAAATTTAGTTTCATACTTTACAAACTAATTTTACTTTTAAAAAAATAAAAGTGAGGTAAAAACCTTCACTTTTTATTAAATTTTTTTTAAAATTTCTATTTTTATTAAAACTTCAAATATTTAATTAATTAATTAATTAATTAATTTTAAATGCACGTTATTTTTAACTTAAAGGGTAGTTATATTACATCCGTCGCTTTCTACAATCATTGTGTGTTCCTTTTGAGAAACCCAAGCTCCAGTTCTTTCCTTAAGTGCAGCATAAGGATAAATTGCCATTGCATCTCCTAATTGTTTAAGTCCTGCATTTACCCTATGTTCATTAAAGTTTTCTGTAAGCCAACGTCCACTGAATGGCAAGTATCTATAATTCTTTTCAATATGATTAAGCATTCTTTGAGTAGATTTCATCCTAAATGGTTTATTCTTCATATATGAAAAGATATATGCATAAGGACAGTCATTTACAATGCCTTCACCATTAGTTGCAAAAGGCTCTATAGCAACTGCCTGACCTTCCTCAAGAACTGTTTGATCATTATTGTTATAGTTTGGAACTGAAATTCCTGCATGTAAGTTCCAATGTTCAAGACTGTGTCCTGTAAGGTTTAAAACAGGATTTAAATTGTATTCTGAAATTGCATCATAAACAGCCTGTCCAATGTCACAAACCTTTACTCCAGCCCTTACTGTACTTATTGCAGCTTCAAGTCCTGCTGCTGATGCATCTATGATTCTTTGATTTAATTCAAGAGTCTCTTCATCAAACAATTCTTCAAGATTGTCTCCTGGGACCATGACTGTAACTGCAGAATCTGCAATAAAACCGTTAACTTCAGCACCTAAATCCAGTTTTACAAGATCTCCAGTTACCATTTTATTGGTATCTCCTGCAGGGGAGGTGTAATGAGCGGTAATTTCATTTATGGACACATTACATGGGAATGCAATTCCTGCACCTGACTTTAATATTTCTCCTTCCACAAATTCTACAAGCTCAAGAATAGGAAGATCGTTTTTAATCATTTTAGACGCTTCACTTCTTACTCTTGATACGATTTTTCCAGCTTCTTCATAAGATTTAATTTCATCAACCATTTTATCACTTGGTGGTTTTTTATAAATGTTTTTTTCTACTGTTTTATACTTATTATTTTTAAATTGTTCAATAAGTATTTTTTTAATAAATTTCTGTAATAATTCAGTTTAAGTTTTATTTTTTTTATTAAATTTCTGTAATAATTCAGTTTAAGTTTTATTTTTATTTTAAAACTTTAATAATTATTTTTTTAGTTTTATTTTTATTTTAAAACTTTAATAATTACTTTTGTTTTATCTTTTTTTAAAACTTTAATAAATATTTTTTAGTTTAATCATTTTTTTTAAAATTCATATGATAATTTTTATATACTCTTAAATATAAAATATACTTATTCTTATTTAAATCATTATTGAAATTTAATTTTTATGGAATTATTTTTAAAATAATTTGGAGGTAAAAATATGGCTAATGAACTAAGTTTATTTGATCCAAGTCAAATCTTTATTCTTATATTAGTAATTATCTTAGCTATTGTAGTTATTATTGTTGTAATGCAATGGAAAAAAGTTAGTCAATCCAATAATACTTTAAAATTAATGGAAAAAGAAATTGAACTTAAAAAAATTGCTATGGTAGAGAAAGACTTAGAGAATAAACGTATGATGGAAAATCCTATTAAATTACCTGCTGAACAACAAGAACATCTCACTCAAATTAGAGATTCAACTGCTGATGTTATGAACAATGTAGGCTATTTGCATAGTGAAATTAATGAACGTTTAGCTCGTCTTGAAGCTCAAACTGAACTTAAAAAATTAGAAAAGATGCTTAAAGAAATTGAACAGAAAGAAAAGAAACTTAATAAGAAAAGATAGGTTTTAGTGAGGTTTTATTATGGAAATCGTTGAAATACTTGCTATCATTATTCTTATTGTTGCCATTGTCTTTTTAATTTATTATTATGTTCAATCAGTAAATACTGGTAGCACTGACATAAGGGAAATTTTCAGTTCATTTACCACATCAAGTAAAAGTTCAGACTCCACTACCATTAATTTGGAAGATGAAATCGCTGAGAAAAAGTCTATGGGTGATAAGATTAAATATACCTTTAAGGATATTGATAAGTCTTATGCTAACACCACTGATGCTTTTTCAAAAAGATTAGATGCATTTTTAGATGAACGTAGTGAAGAGTTAATTGAAAGCTGGTCATTGGTGACTACTGATGATTTGTCCAGTCTTGAAGAACGTTGCACCTCTGCTTGTGAAAGCATTGATGACTTGGAAAAAAGATTTTCAGACTATTCAACTGCAACAGATGAAAGATTGGAAGACTTTGAACTTCGTATAAAAGCACTCGAAGATCTTGGTGATGAAGAAGAATAATCTTCTTTATTTTTTTTATTTTATTTATTTTATTTATTTTATTTTACTTATTTTTCTATTTTTATTTATTATTTTTAAATTGCTTCTAATTCTTTTTTGTATTTTAATCGTTTTTATGTTTTTTTTATTTGAGTTATTATTTGTTTTTATTTTTTCTATTTTCATTTTTTTATTTAATCAATTTTATCCTTTTAGTTAATTTTATTTTACATTTCCAATGATTTTTTTTAAATATCTTTATTTTTATCCAAAGGTTTATATATTATGTAAACTAATATTATAATGTTGAAATAGTTTTATCTTTTAGCAGGGTGGGGTAGTCTGGTGATCCCGCGGGGCTCATAACCCCGAGAGCCCTAGTTCAAATCTAGGCCCTGCTATTTTTTATAGACTGTTGATATAACATTGTTATATTATTATTCTTATTTTTTTATTTTTTCAGTTATTTTCTTTTTTTAGTTCTAATTAGTTTTTTTTATTTTTTCACTCATTTTATATTTTTTTAAATTCTATTTTTTTATTTTTTAAATAGTTTCTTTCTTATTTTTTTATTTAAACAATTAATAAACTATATATATATATATATCGACAAATTTAGGTTTATAGTCTTTAAAAATTTTAATGTTCATTTTCATTGAAAAAATTATTAATTTATTTTAATTGAAATTCATTTTATTGTACATATTTTAGATTATTTTATTTTTATTGAATTTTCATTCAGAGATATTAAATAAAGTATTATACATTT
>NZ_CALCYR010000260.1 GCF_937906425.1 uncultured Methanobrevibacter sp.
ATAAAAACAAATTTTATAAATAAAAAATTCTCTAATCTTTAAAATAAAAATAAATGAAATTATTAAAGAAATTGAAAATTATTAAAATTATGGACTTGTTTTAAAAAAAATTTTAAAAATTATTAAAAATTCTTATAAAAATTTAAAAAATTAATAAAAATCCTTATAAAAAAAATTTTAAAAATTATTAAAAATCATTGCAAAAATTTAAAAAATAAAAATCCTTATAAAAAAAATTAGAAAAAAATAAAAAAGAAATTCAAATAATAAAAAATTAAAAATACCATTAATTGATTTAATTAATGATATTTTAAAAATAACAATTTTTTAATTTTGATCATGCTTAATTAAACTTAAACCATATCAAACTGATTAATTGCTAAATTTAATCCAAATAACTTAATAAGTCATCTTTAGTAGTGAATGCCATATGTACAGCATCAAGGATTTCATCTCTTGTTAAAGGAACTTCTCCACCTTTTTGCATGGAACAAATGTGGTTTCCTTCATCAGTTACCCCAACAGTTATTCTAGCATCCAAGATTTCCTCTTCCTCTAAAGAAGGATCCAATATTAAACCATTGCCTATTTTTACAAAAGTGGATAAAGCCAATTTATCCCTTACAGGCAAATCAATAGTTTCATCTTCAGATAAAACAACTTCTTCATCCTCATAAGTAGCAATAGGTAATTTGGTGTTTAATAAAGCTGCCATTACAGCAAGGTTTGCTGCATCAAAGAGATTTCCATCATAATCGATTACATGCAAGTCAATGAAAAGCATCCAAACTTTTTTGCCTTCCTCAATACAGAGTTTTTCTAAATCAACCAATTCACTTTCACGAATTCCACGATCCACTACACGGGCAAGCTCAATGGATTCAGGACTAGGTGGACCTGGTTCAAAACCTGGAGCAGCCATTGGTAAAAGTTCACAATTGGTCATCAATACACCTAAATTAGGAGTGTCAGCAAAGGGTTCGCCAATACTTGGCTTTACACCTACAATAACTTGGGTGTCACCTAATTTAACTCTTGCAGAACCTTCTGCCTTATCAATAATATTAGGTTCAATGAAAATATCCCTTCTTTCATCAAAAGCTCTACCATCAGCTCTTTTACCATCATTTATAAGTCTTGTAATACTTTTTCTAGTAATTTCCGGTACGATATCCATATTTTCACAACCTAATTATTTAGAACTATACCTGTTTTTAAGTGCTTCATGCTGGATTTCACTAATTTTTCTACAACCTTCCATAGCTAAATCCAAAGCCTTTTCAAATTCCTCTTCAGTTAAGTTACCGTCAGCTTGGAGCAAGGTAATTTCACCTGTTCTTGGCATGATTACAATAGGTACGTCTGCTTGTCCTTCCTTATCCTCTTTTTCAGATAAGTCAAGTACGATTTCATCATTTACCTTACCGGCTGCACATCCCACTACAATATCCTTCATTGGAATACCTGCATCAGCCAAAGCGACAGCAGCTGCAGTGATTCCTGCACAACGGGTTCCGCCTTCAGCTTCAATTACTTCAATTGAAACATCAACCATTGATCTTGGGAATGATTCCAACATTAATGCAGGCCTGAGTGCATCAGCTGCAATTTTTGAAATTTCAGTAGATCTTCTGTCTGGACCTGGTCTTTTACGGTCATCTACTGAAAATGGAGCCATATTATATCTTACTCTAATTACACCGGTATTTGGTTTTAATAAACGTCTGATATAAGATTCTCTTGGACCATAAACAGATGCTAAAATTTTATTTCCACCTACTTCCAAATAAGCTGAACCATCTGCTCTTTTCAAGACTCCAGCTTCTATTTTAATTGGACGGAGTTCATCAAAAGCTCTTCCGTCTCCTCTAATTTTTCCATCTTCTGAGATAATAAAAAACACCTCTTCAAATCACATTATTCAATAATCAATAAGCATTAATGAATTTTAAAATTCAACATCTAAATATTTCTCCTTTGTGAAATGTTTAAAGTAGGAGATTTGGAATTGTCTGCACGACTAATGTCAAAAGAAGATTTATTTTTCTTTTTTTGTTCATTAATGTATTCAAAGGTATCTAAAAATTTAGGTTTTTTAGAATTGCCCTCATCCTTCTCTTCTCCATCTTCTTCATCTTCACTTTCAGAATCTTCTTCAGAATCTTCTTCAGAATCCTCTTCGGAAATAGCTTCACCTATAACTTCTTCAAGTTCCTCATCTGAAATGTCTTCTTCAGAAACTTCTTCATCATCTTCAGAATCTAAATCTTCATCCTCTTCAGAATCTTCTTCAAAGTCTTCTTCAGAATCTTCATCCTCTTCAGATTCAGCTTCAACATCATCTTCAGAAACTTCTTCCTCGAAATCCTCTTCAGAGTCTTCATCTAAAGCCATTTCTTCAGCCAATTCTCTTTCAACTTCCTCTCTGAAATCTTGAAGTTCAGGTTTCTTTAAGCCTTCTTCGAAAGCCTCTTGCTTAATTTCCTCAGTTTCCTCTTCCACTTCCTCTTCTGGAAGTTCTCCATCAATAAGTAAGCAAAGCTTGTTTTTGATTCTGTCAGTTAAACCTGAGGTATGAGCTTCCCTTTCGATTAATTTGATAATGCTTTTAACGATTTGTTCCATGTCTTCATTACCTTTAACCCAAACAAGACCATTCTGACCGACTACAATCTTACAGCCAGTCTTATCCTTGATCATATTAATCATGGAACCTTTCTTACCAATTAAACGAGGGACTTTGGTTGGAGCAATGTCTACAATAACACCGCCTCTGAATTTACCCATTCCACGGCCTTTTAAGCCTAATTTAACTTTTTTAACTTCATCAACATCAACGATTCTTAAGAAAAGAACATCACCAATGTCAAAGACTCTGCTTAATTCCTTTTTCTCTCTTCCAAACACTTCAGATGCAGGTAAAATACCGGAGTATGGTGAGTTAATGTCTACTCCCCACATTGAAAATCTCACATCGTCAATTTTACCGATAACTACATCTCCTTTTTTAGGAAGATATTTGCTTTTTAGAGGAATTACACTTATTTTCTTATTTCTTAAAGAAACTAAACCCAAGAGTTTGGAACATATTTTTCCATTGTCCTCAAAGGTTCCTCTTCCTGAATAATAATCATCTTCTGCCAATAATTCTCCAGGAACAACTAAATCTTTTTCATTCACATATATCATATATATACTTCCCATAAGAGTATATTAAAGTTCTACCACGACAAAAATAATTAAACAATCTTTAAACAATAATTTAAGAATATTCCATCCGGATAATTATGATTCAATTAATAATTCATCTTCTTTAATTAAATACTTTACACTTAAACTGAAAAATCAAATAAATGCATCTTACACATAATCGAAAAAAATCAAATTAAATAACTAAAAACACATTAAACCAAAAAACCATAAAAATAAATAATTATTTAATTCATAAACACCATTTCAATTTCACATTTAATTTATCACTAAGATTTCAAATTCTCCAATTATCCAAAATTCAAAAATCACTGATTTTATTTAATTACTTTAGTTTCAGCTTCTCCTCCTGAGATAGAAGCCATTTTATGATTAAAATCATCTTGAAGACCACCAGACATTTCCACAATAGCTATCCAAGATCCATCCTGTTGCCATTCCTCATTAAGAATTTTGCCGAATGGATGAATAGCGGAATATGCGCTGCCTGCAGCAGTGCTTGGCAATCTGACAGCCATTTTTATTTTTTCAAATTTAATTGGAATTAAAACTTTAATTGCCTTTAAAGCTATTTGAACTTGTTGGTCAACTGATTTGAATGCATCAATTTTAACTTTAGCCTCATTCATAGCGTTTTCAATACGCATTGGAGGATGAGGAAGACCGTTTTGAGGATTTATACCTTCCCTTGCAATTACTGCAATGACCTGTTTTCTTTTTTCTTCCTGCATTTGTCTTCTTTGTTCTGCAGTCAATTGAACATTTCCCTTATGAAGGATCTGTTCAGCAACTTCCAGAACATCAGTGGTTTGAAATACCTTATTCATAGATTCTTCAGAAGCCTTATCTCCTTTTTTAGAATCTTTAAATATTTCTTCAACAGCCAAGATATCTTCAATGTCAATATCTTTTTCATTATCAGGATTTCTAAAGTCTGCAGCTAAATCAGGATCAACTAAAATTTCAAATTTTTCACCGAAAGATTCTAATCTTGCAATAATAGCATCATCTATATTTACCATGCTAGCCACCTAATACCAATATAATTTGATTTTTAAAATATTCATTTAAATCTATTAAAAAAAAAAACAAATTTAAATAAATATTTTTTTTATAAAATAATTTAAAATAGTTTTAAATAATTTTAAATAAT
>NZ_CALCYR010000261.1 GCF_937906425.1 uncultured Methanobrevibacter sp.
AAAAAAACAAGTGGATATGAAAAGAAGAAAAATAATTGGAAAAATAAAAGAAAAAAAACAAGTGGATATGAAAAGAAGAAAAATAATTGGAAAAAGAAAAGAAAAAAAACAAGTGGATATGAAAAGAAGAAAAATAATTGGAAAAATAAAAGAAAAAAAACAAGTGGATATGAAAAGAAGAAAAATAATTGGAAAAAGAAAAGAAAAAAAACAAGTGGATATGAAAAGAAGAAAAATAATTGGAAAAATAAAAGAAAAAGAAAAAATAGAGATAAATTAACTGTTAAACATTTGATCAAGTTTATTAGTTCCTTTATCTATTAATGAATTAAAGCTTTCAGAAAAGTCTGAACTGGAGCCGTCATCATAATAGGAATTGGTACTTTCTATGCTTGACCCTCCAATGATGCCTCTCAATATTCTTGCTAGTAAGTCAGGTTCATCTCCTGAACTGTCACTTGATGAACTGTAATAACCTCCATTGCTGGAACTGTCATCATCATTAGAAAAGAGATTTTCAAAGAATCCTCCATTACTTGGTTCAGAACTATCCAAATATCCATTATTGTTTGCATCTTCGTTTTGATTCATACTAGATACAAGCCAATCAGAAAGACCGCCAGTTGTTGAATAAACTGCAGTACTGCATATAAAAGCAATTGTTGCTATTACAATAAAAACAATAAATTTTGCTTTTTTATCTTCCATGATTTCACCCCATTTAGTTTTATTGTTTATTTAAATAATTGTTAAAATTGGATGATAATTTTTTTTAATGTTTTTTAATTTTTTTTTCAATGTTTTTTTTAATGTTTTTTTTTAATTTTAATGTTTATTTAATGTTTATTTAATGTTTATTTAATATTATTTTTTTATTATTTTTTTTAGCATCTTTCACTTTTTCAAATAAAAATAATAATTTAATTTAATTTTTAGTTTAAGAAGATTAATTTTAAACTAATTTTTTTATATTTTTTCAAAAATTATATTAAATTTTTAAATATATAAATTTATATACTAATTATATAAAATATTTTTCTTAAAAATAAGATTATGAATTTAATTTAGGATTTATTTCTTATTTTTAAAAATTATTTTTTTAATTTAATTAGTTTTTGTTTTTTATTTTTAAAAAATAATTTTAAATTTTTATTTAAAATAATTATAATTTTATTATTCATCAAAATATTTAATTGATAACATGAAAACAATAGCAAAAAGCTTTCAAAGTTCAATAGATATTAAAAAGTCTCAATTTATCTGCAGACTCTTTCCTGCACAAAATGAATTGGAAGCTAAAAAGATAATCAGGGAAATTTCCGAAGAGTATAAGGATGCCACCCATAACTGTACAGCCTATGTAGTAAGTGATGGTGAAGGTTATGATGACAATGGGGAACCTGGAGGAACTGCAGGCAGACCAATGCTCAATGTATTGAAGAAAAACGAGATGGAAAATGTCGTTGCAATAGTTACCCGTTACTTTGGAGGAATTAAATTAGGTGCTGGAGGTCTTGTAAGGGCTTACAGCAAATCAGTTCTTGAAACATTGTCAATTGCGGAAATTGTTGAAATGGAACTTTATGAGCTTTTTAGGTTTAGTTTTGAATACCAGGACATTAAAACAATTGACAGTGAACTTAGGGGAAAGAACTTGGCTATTGTTGAAAAGCAGTATGAGGCTAATGTTGTCTATTTTGTAGCCTGTCAAAATGTGGAAATGATTAACAGCATTCAGGAAAAATTGGCAAAACAAGTTAAAATCGAGCATTTGGGCAGCAGATTTTTAGAAAAGATAAATTAAATTTTTAGTTAATTGAAAGGAAAAATAGTTTTTTATTTTTTTATTTTTTTATTTTTTAAAGTTTTTTATAGTTTGTTTTTTTTTAAAAAAAGATTATATTGATTGTTTTTTATAGATTTAATTATTTGTGTTCTAATTTTTTAAAAAAAGATTATATTGATTGTTTTTTATAGATTTAATTATTCGTGTTCTAATTTTTTAAAAAAAGAAATAATAAATTATAATTTTAAGTAAAAATTATAATCTATTTTCAGTTTCTTCCCAATCCTTATTTGTAGCAGGCAATTTAGTAAATATTCCAGTTAGAACCACTAAAATAACAGTAAGGATTCCAAATACAATCAGCTGGTCATTTGAACCGCTGCTGATTACATCCAAGACTCCGCCAATCCATACAATAAGGATGAATATCGGCAGGATGAACTTAACTATATATGTCCACCACTTACCCACTTTTATTGTTTTGCTTTGTCTATTGAGGAATGGAATGATGTTTTCACATTTAAATATCCATGCAAAGATAATGCATTCAAAAATCACTCCCAATAGAATGGCTATCTGATTGATATATGCGTCTACATATCCTAGAAGTGTTCCTCCATATGCTGTTGCATACATCATTGAAAATGCTGCGCCGATTATGCAAAGTATTGTCATTGTCTTGTTGCGGGACCAGGTGAACTTGTTTTGAATACTGAATGCCAATGGCTCGATTGTGGATAATATGCTTGTAAGGCCTGCAAGATAAACTGTAATGAAAAACAATGGTCCTATGATGTAGGCATATTGTCCTAGTACATTCAAGACTGTCGGATATGCAATAAACACAAGTCCTGTACCTTGAGTTACAAGATCTGCAACTGCGGTTCCGCTTTGAAGTGACATATATCCAAGAATTGAGAAAACGCCTAATGAACAGAAGTTTTCAAAGGCGCAATTTGCAAATGCAATTGAAAGGGTGTTTGTAATCAGGTCACTGCCCTCTCCTGTGTAACTTGCATAGGTAAATGCAATACTCATTCCAAGACTTAAAGAGAAGATTATCTGTCCAAATGCTGCCATCCAAATGTTAAAGTCAAAAAGAAGGCTCCAATCAGGTTTAAAGAGTTCATTCAGTCCAATCATTGCACCAGGTAAACTAAGTGAGAAGACCACAATCACAATCATGATTATAAAGAGTGCAGGTACAAGGATTTTGCTCACCTTTCCAAGACCTGATTCAAGGTCCTTGTGGGAGATGTACCATACGATTGCCCATCCTATAAGCATTGCAATTGCAATAACCGGAATGAAATTGCTGATTCCAGACACTGATTCTGTAGATTGAAGAAGTCCTGTTGCAAAGAATGTGTTTGGGTCTGCTCCCCAACCCTTGAAGAAACTTAGAATTACATAAATGCCGTCCCATCCAAGTATGCATGAGTAATATATCATAATCATGAATACACAGAGAGGTAACAGCCATCCTATAAATTCGAATTTGTTGTTTATTTTACGTATAGCCTTTGGAAATGAAGATTTGAAATTATATCCCACACCATATTCCAATATTAGAAATGGAATTCCCATAAGTAATATTGCTACGATGTATGGGATGTAGAATGCACCTCCTCCATTGCTGTATAAAACATATGGATAACGCCATATGTTTCCTAATCCTACTGCAGAACCTATCATTGCCAATATGAATGATAAATTACTGCCCCATTCATTTTTATCGCTCATAAAATCACAAAATAAATTAATATAAGTATTTTTAAGTTATTAAATTTTTAATATCTTTTTTAAATTTTTCATTCATTTAATTAAAAATTACTTAATATGGTTATCTATTGTAGTTTTTTATATAAAAATTGAACTATTTATTTTGCTTAATGCTTTATTTTACATTTGCATTTATTTTTCAGTAGACTGTTTTTTTTGCTTTTTAAACTTTTTTTACATTTGCATTTATTTTTCAGTAGACTGTTTTTTTTGCTTTTTAAACTTTTTTTACATTTGCATTTATTTTTCAGTAGACTGTTTTTTTTGCTTTTTAAACTTTTTTTACATTTGCATTTATTTTTCAGTAGACTGTTTTTTTTGCTTTTTAAACTTTT
>NZ_CALCYR010000262.1 GCF_937906425.1 uncultured Methanobrevibacter sp.
GAATTAAAATTCTAAAAACTAATTTAAATTATTAAAAAATAGAAAAGAAATAAAAAATTAAAAATAAATAAAATTAAAAATAAATAAAATTAAAAAAATATAGAAAAAAATAATTAATTAAAATATAAATAATTAATTTTCTTTAAATAATTCAGCTGATTTTTCAAGAGCTTCAACTGCAGCCAATGATTTTCCTGCCAACATATTAATAGAAGCTCCTCCACCACTACTGATATGATCCATTCTATCACCATAGCCTAAATTAACAGTAGCGGCTGCAATATGTCCACCGCCAATGATTGAAAAACCATCAGATGATGCAATTGCATTAATAATATCCTCTGTACCTATAGCAAATTTAGGATTTTCAAATACTCCTGCAGGACCATTGGCAAAAATGGTTTTAGCACTTCTGATAATCTTGGAATAATTAATCAGGGATTTTCTGCCAATATCAAAAATTGAAGCGTCAGGAATGTTTTCAATTGTTACATCAGCCCTATCATTTTGGACACTGATTGCAACATCTTCAGGATAAACGATCTTGTCCCCAAACCTTTCAATAAGTTCCCTGCATTTTTCAACCATGTCCGCATAGCCTCTAGCCCTTATGAAATTTTTATTTGTGGATTTTATATCATATCCTGCAGCCCAAATAAATATATTTGCAACAAGACCGGAAACAAGGACATAATCCGCTGTACCGTTTTCCAAAACGTTTTCAGTCACCATAATTGAATCGTCAGCCTTCATGCCGCCCAATGCAAAAACACAAGGGTGTTGAACATTTTCCAAAGCATCACCAATAACAGTCAATTCCTTTTCCATTACCCTTCCTGCAGCAGACGGAACTGTTTGTGTAAAACCGACCAATGATGTTTGGGACCTGTGAGCTGCAGCAAATGCATCATTAATGAATAAATCAACCAATGGAGTTAATGTCTTAACAAGAACAGAACTTGCTTCCTCCTCAGGTGAACGTTTCAATTGTTCCTCTGAAAAGAATCTGACATTTTCAAGAAGTAAAATTTCACCAGGATTCAAGGATTGGATAGCATCCCTTGCCTTTGATGAAAAGACAGAATCAACATACTTAACTTCCAAGCCTACAGCGTTTGACAAAACAACTGCATGTTGTTCCAATGTAGTAAAATCCTTTTTACCCGGACGACTTTGGTGAGCCAATATAACGGTTTTTGCACCTTTGGAAGACAATTCCCTAATGGTTTCGGCATGCAATTTCATACGGGTGTCATCCAAGATAATTCCAGAATTAGGATCCACCGGAGAATTGATGTCAATTCTCATCAAAACGGTTTTGTCTCTTACTTCAAAGTCATCAATTGTATTAAATTTAGCCATACTTTCACTCAATTTCTCTAAATTTTACTTACTAAATCTAATAAAGCATCCTTAGGACTTTCAGCCTTAATGATTCCAGAAGCTAAAAGAACACCTTCTGCACCAAGTTCAATAGCTGCAGCCATATCATCACCAGTTGAAATTCCAGCACCGCAAAGAACCTGAACATCTTCATTAATGGATTTAACCTTTGAAACACTTCCTTCAACCACTTCAGGTTCAGCCTGAGACACAGGTATCCCAGTACCGATAAGTTCAGGAGGCTCAACAGCAACATAACTAGGTGCAAGAGTTGCAGCTGCCATACTAGTTTCAATGTTATTGGTACAGACACAGGAAATCAAATCAGCATCTTTTGTCTTTTGGACAATTTCTGCAATATCTGCAAGTGTCATTCTACATTCAGAATGATTTAATAAGCTTCCATCAACACCATTTGCCAGAAAACTTTCAAATAAATTGCTTCCAGTATGACCTCCGGGAGAGACTGCATCAATATGTTGAGCTAAGACAGGAACATTGGTTTCAGTTTTAATTCTGTAAATATCAATAGCTTGTGGAACAGCTACCATTGAAACGCCTGATTCCTCTTCAGCACTTTCTAAAGCTTTAGCTAGCTCCAATGCCTTTTCCCCACTAGATTCCAAATAAGTTTTAAAGTTCAATACAACAACAGGTGTTTTAATACTCAAATTAAATCCTCCTAAAATAAATCAATTCAATCAAATTCAATTTTAATAAAAATAATTCAATTAAATATAATTAAATTAATAAATCAGTACAAATAAATATATTTAAATAATTATTAAGCAACTATTTATTATTAATAAAATATTTATAATTAATTATATTTAAATTATTTTAAAAATTGTCATTGAATTAAAAAAACAAAATTAAAACACCTTAAAAAGAGATTTGACCATTTAATATTTAAAATATTTAAAAGAAAATAAAAGCAATGAAAAATATACATTTAAATGAAAATTATCAATAAAATATTTTAAAAATAATATTTCAATTAAATAAAATCTCAATTAAATAAAATCAAATTGATAAATAAAAAAAAAATAAAAATAAAAAAAAATTAAATTAAATAAAATAATTTAAATTAAATAA
>NZ_CALCYR010000263.1 GCF_937906425.1 uncultured Methanobrevibacter sp.
TTTTAAAATTTTTAAACAATTAAAATTATTTTTTTATTAATTTGTACTAATTTATATTTATTTATTATAATATTAAATTTTTATTTTTTTAGTTTTTCTTATTTAAGTTGAATTTTATTTTATTTTTTTATTTTTTTTCTTTTTCTAGCTGAATTTTATTTTATTTTTTTTAATTTTTTTCTTTTAATTTAATTTAATTTAATTATTTTTTTAATCTTTTCCTTTTAATTTAATTTAATTATTTTTTTTAATTTTTCTCTTAATTTAATTTATTATTTTTTTTAAATTTTTTCAAAATTTTTAATTTTAAGAATTAAATTATTTTTTATTATCTTTTTGAAATTAATATATAAATCTTTTAATTAAAATTAAATCGATAATAATATTAATAACACATAACATAAGTTAAAATGTAGTTAGTTCTATGTCATTTTTTTATTTTTTTAATTTAAATTTCAATTGGTTTTTAACCATTTGGAGATTTGAATCGTGGAATTAATGATATACAGAACTTCCCACAAATCCATAATTTCAAAATTAAGTTATAAATCATTTATTTCTTCTTAAGATGATTATTTGATGATTTATTTTTTTAATTGAAAATGTGAAGTATTAAAAAGGATTATTATAGATTTTTAAATTAAATTCAATAGTAAAAGGTTTATTGTAGATTTTTAATAAAATTTAACATTTTTCTTTTGATTTTTTATTTGCAAATAATTTTTTAATATTTTTTCATTGAAATTAAAAAAGGATTATTCAGTAATTTAAGAGGATTTTAGATGTTTATAGTTTAGACCTGAAAGAATTATTTAATTCGGAGGTGTCGAAATGAAAGACAAAAGCGCAAAAAATTTGAGAAAATCCATGAATCGTGGATCTATTGAACATGATAGTAAAGTAGCTGAAAATGAGGGAGAAATCATGACTTTAGCTAAAAAAGAAGTGATTAGCATTTCTCAATCCAGATCCATTAAGGAAGCTGCTGAAATGATGATAGAACATGAATTCAGAAGATTACCAGTAACTCATCCTGGCTCAAATAAACTTTTAGGTATAGTAACTGCTATGGATATTCTAGATTTCTTAGGTGGTGGAAGTAAATTTGACATTATTGAAAAGAAACACAATGACAATTTCTTGGCAGCAATCAATGATCCTGTTAAGGAAATCATGACTCGTGATGTTATTTCCATAAGTCCTAAATATTCCATTAAAGAAAGTGTAGCAGTAATGACCGAAAATGGTATTGGTTCTTTACCTATTGTTGATAAAGAGGATAAATTAGTGGGAATAGTCACTGAAAGAGATTTTGCTTTAGCACTTGCAGGTTCTCTAACCAATGAAAAAGTTGGAGACATCATGGTTAAGAATGTTATTACAACAACTCCTGGAACCCCTATTGAAAGCTGTTCCAAAATAATGGTTAGAAACAATTTAAGAAGAATTCCTGTAGTAGAAGAAGACAATTTGGTAGGTATTGTTACCTCCACTGATATTTTAAGATTCTTCGGTGATAAAGAAACATTTGCTACCATGACTTCAAACAGTGGTTTGGATGTTTTAAAAAGAAAAATCTCTGAGATTGTCAAACCAAATATTTCAATTACTGAACCTAGTGTTAAATTAGGTGATTTATGTGAATTATTAGCTGAAAAGAATATTGGTGGAGTTCCAGTTGTTGAAGATGATCAACTTGTTGGAATTGTTACAGAAAGAGATATTTTGAACACAGTTCTTAAATAATTAAATTATTGTTCTGATATCAGTTTAAGGAATAAATTATTTTGCATTGATTTTCAGTTTAAGAAATAAATTATTTTTTGACTGATTTTCAGTTTTAAATAATTATATTTATTGAATTTTTAGCTAAAGGGTTTGAAGATAGTTTATTATTAATTTCATAAAGGGATTTAAGATATTTTTAGTTTTAAATTTAATATTTCTAGTCTTAAAGATACTCTATTTTTAATTTTAAATTGTCTTTTCACTTTTTTTAGCTTAATTATCTAGCTGCTTGAACTTTAAGAGATAGCTATTGATAAGTAATTATTTAATCTGATAGATGCTATTATTTAATAATCCTATATTTATTTTTCTAATAGCTATTTCGACTTAAATCGTTGGGATTAAAATGAGAATTAAAAATATTATGTCAGAGAATGTAGTATCTATTGATAAGAATTTAAACATTTGTGATTGTCTTCGATTAATGTATAAAGACAACTTATCAAGGATACCTGTTACTAGTACCAATGAAAATAAAAAATCTTTAGTGGGTATTATCTCAGAAAAGGATATAGCTAATAAATTAGGGTCTGCTAAATATGGTAATTTAGCACCTTCACATTTCCATGTATCTACTGTAATGGTTAAGGATTTAATCACTGCAGATGTGGATGATGAATTGACAGATGTTGCAAATATATTGATTGAGAAGAATATTGGAGCTATTCCAGTTTTATCTGATGGTGAAATGGCTGGAATCGTTACAAAATCCGATTTTATTTATCTTTGTAAGGCTAAGGCCTATGAAAAGATTAGAGTTAAGGATATTATGACTCAGGATATTATTTCCATATCTGTTGATGATCGTTTGATTCATGCAAGAAAGGTCATTATGGACTCTAAGGTCGGACGTCTATTATTGACTGAAGACAATGAGCTTGCAGGAATCATTACTTCAAAGGATATTGCAAAGGCATTGGTTTCATTTAGGAAACACAATTCTGATAAGAATATGTCTTCACGTATTAAGGAATTGATTGCTGGAGATTATATGTCTAGAAATGTGGAAAACATTTCCGCGGAAACTACTATTCCAGACCTTGCTGACGCAATGATTTCAACTGGTTATAATGGTTATCCTGTAGTTGATGAAGAAGATCAAATTATAGGAATTGTAACTCAGTCTGACTTGCTGAAATTGATTTATGAGATTGAAACACAGTAATTGATTTTGGTTAAAAGCATAAGATTCTCTTATGCTTATTTTTTTCTTTTTTTATTGTTTTTTACTCTTTTTAATTATTTTAACTCTTTTTTTAACACTGTTTTTAATCCTTAATTAGGTTAATTAGTTCTATTTTTCTAAAACAATGATTTTTATATTAGAATAAATAAAGTTAAAATAGCACAAAATTAAGAAATATCTTTAAAAATTTAAAAAATTTTATTTAATATTAAAATTATTTAATTAATTTAAGAAGTATTTATTTAGTTTTAAAATTTTTTATTTAGTTTTAAAATTTTTTATTTAGTTTTAAAATTATTTTTTGTTAAATTTTGCATTGTTTTAAAATTGATATTTTTATTATTCGAGGTTATTTATTTATGATTCATGAAAAGGTAGCATTTTTAGGTCCTCAAGGAACATTTTCCCACGAGGCAGCTTCATTAGTGTCTGATGATTTGATTTCATACTGTTCAATTCCAACAGTTATGAGTTCTGTTGAGTCTGGTGAATGTGTATGTGGTATTGTTCCTATAGAGAATTCAATTGAAGGTCCGGTTAGTTTAACTTTAGACTCATTAATTCACAATTTTGACTTAAAGATTAAAAATGAGATTATTATTCCAATTAACCATAATCTTTTGGCAGCTTCCGATGTCACTGTTGATGAAATTGAAAATGTTTATTCCCATTCTCAAGCTATTGGTCAATGTCAACCTTATTTGGAAAGGAATAACTTAACCGCTCATTATTCATTAAGTACTGCAGCTGCAGCTAAAAGGGTTGCAGAAACTGGAGAGGATGCGGCTATTGGCACATTGAAGGCTGCAGAATTGTATAATCTTAAGGTCATTGATACAAACATTCAGGAGAATTTCAATAATCAGACCCGTTTTGTTGTATTGGATAAAGAGGATTCTCCAATAACTGGAAATGATAAGACTTCCATTTCATTTTCCCTCTTTGAGGATAAGCCTGGAGGACTTTATGAGATTTTATCCATCTTTGCAGAGGAAAACATTAACTTGACTAAAATTGAGTCAAGACCTTCCAAAGAAGGATTGGGACATTATATTTTCTTTATTGATATGGAAGGGCATCGTTTGGATGAAAATATAAGTAGGATTTTAAATGAATTGGAGTCAAACACTTCATTCTTTAAAGTTTTAGGCTCTTATCCAGTTTATAGCGAAGATTTATTTAAATAATTCTTTATTTTTATTTCATTTTATTTCATTTCATTTTATTTTATTATTTTTTATTTCATTTTATTTCATTTCATTTCATCAATGTCCAAATTCAACAATTTTTTTAATAATTTTTTTCTTTGTTTTTTATTTCAATTTTTAAAAGCGTCATGGCTTTTTTTGATTTTTTATGAATTTATTTTTAATTTAAAATTTATTCTTTTTTATAGCATACTTTATAAAATATAAAATTAATATATACAATTATTATAATTATTAAACCTTTTGTTTAAATATGAATATTTTATTCCATAAGTTTATAGGAGGGAATATATGAGTCAGGATAAAAGAAAACTTATGCAAATTCTTCAAAATCTTGAACAAGATTATGAGGCTGGTTTAATTTCTGAAGAAAAGTACATTTATCTTTCTAATCAGTATAAGCATAAGATTGAAACTATTGATGTCAGTAATAGGATTAGAGCTATGCAAGGTAAAAACGAAGTTCAGTCTCTCCATCCTAAAGATGATGCTCTTGATAAAAATCGAGAGGAAGATGAACGTTTGGTTCAAAAATTTATTAATAATCCCGAATCTTATAATAGGACTAGAAAAAAAGAGGAGAAAAGCAAGTCCTTTAGTTCTTTATATGTTGTTTTAGCAGTTGTTTTCTTACTTGTTGCTTTTGGAGCAGGAATAACCTTTGGTATGACCAATGGTTTTGAAAATGATGTTACAAATATGATTTCAGGCGGTGCAACAATTAACGATACTGCATTCCCATATGTGGAAGCAAATAAGACAACAAGTTCTAACTACACTTCAAATTACACTTCTTACACTTCTACTAAATCATATTCAAGTGATTATAGTTCTGATTCATATAGTTCTAGCAGTGGATCAGATTACAGTAGTTCTTCCAGTTATTCAAGCGGTTCAGGTAGTTCATCTAGTTCTAGCGGTTATAGTTCTGGAGGTTCTGGCAGTTCTTCTGGTGGTTCCATTTCTGGAGGTTCTGGTAGTTCTTCTGGTGGAGGTTCTAGTTCTGGTGGTTATAGTTCTGGAGGTTCTGGTAGTTCTTCTGGTGGAGGTTCTAGTTCAGGAAGTTCTGAATGATTTTAAAATATTTTTGGAGATAATTTATGAAAAAAATTTTTGCTATTGGGCTTATTATCGTAATATTGATCTTAGGTGCTTCTTTCCTTATTGTTCATCCAATTACTACTGGTGGGGATGTTAATAAATCCCAGGAAACAATTGAATTTAGTGAGAATGGAGTTAACTTATTGATTCCTGGAGATTGGGTTTCTGCTAAATCCAATTCAAACAGTTCCATTCTAGCTGTTGCAGACTCTAACACTAAGGATTCTGCAGGATTTAATAGTATTAACCTTAATGTTGAAAAGAAATCCACTTATAATTCACTTGATTATGAATTTAAGTCAAATTATAATCGTTTATCCCGTAATTCTGCATATGAAATATTATATGAAGGAAATGTTACAATTGCAGGAACTCAAGGTATGGAAGTAGGTTATACCTCAAGTGATACAGGATATTTAAAACAGCATAAGGCTATCTGGTTTAAGAAGGATTCTGACATTTATGTTATTTTATGTACAGCTCCTGAATCCAAATGGGCTGAAGAGGAAAGTACTTTTGACTTTATTATTAATAATATGCAATTTAATTAATTGATGATTGAATTTAGGGTATTCTAATCATTTAATTGGTTTAATTGCTTATTTTATTTTTTAATTTTTTAATTTTTATTTAATTTAGAAATTTTTTATTTTATTTAGAATTTAATTTTATTTAGAATTTTTTTATTTTTTTTAGTTTTATCTTTTATTGATTTAATTAGTTTTATTGGTTTATTTAGTTCTTTTAATTGATTTTCATTTAATTAATAAGTTTAATTAAATTTAAGACATTATTATTTATTTTAATTTAATTTAATTTAATTAGTATTATGTATTGATTATTTAGATGTGATTTTATGGATATTGTATTATGTGTAACTGGTAGTATTGCAGCTACTGAAACAATTAAGTTAGCTCGTGAGTTTAGAAGGCAAGGTCATAATGTAAAGGCTTTTATGACCAAGGAAGCATGTAAAATCATTCATCCAAATGCTTTGGAATTTGCTACCGGTCAGGAAGTTGTAACAGAGCTTACAGGTAAGATTGAACATGTCAGATATTCTCAAGAGGATTTGATCTTGGTTGCTCCAGCTACCGCCAATACAATAAGCAAATTTGCATACAGAATTTCAGACAATCCTGTAAACACTCTTTTAATCACTGCATTTGGACATAATACTCCTATTGTCTTTGTGCCTTCTATGCATGATTCAATGTATGATGCAGTTAGTGAAAATGTGGAAAAGCTAAAAAAGGATGGAATTGTCTTTGTAAATCCACGTATTGAAGAGGGAAAGGCTAAGTTTCCAGCTATTGAAGATATTGTATTGTCATCTATCAGAACAGTTAATCTTGATAAGGCTCAAAAGAATGAGGCAAGTGATGAAATTTCCAAGTTTGCAGATAAAAATGTTTTAATCAGTTTGGGAGGAACATTTGAGGAGATAGATCCTATCAGGGGTATTTCTAATAGGTCTTCAGGTAGAATGGGTCTTGAATTGGCAAAAGAGGCTTATATTCGTGGTGCCAATTTAAAGATTTTGGCAGCTCATCATGAGGTAAATATTCCTAAAAGCTTTGATGTTGTTAATGCAGAATCCAGTGGTCTTATGAATGAAAAGGCTAATGAATTGATTCCAGATTATGATATTTTTATAGCTACTGCTGCAGTTTCTGACTTTACTCCTATTAAAAAGGAAAATCATAAGATTTCATCATCATTAAATCTTTCATTGGACTTTGAACCTGTTGCAAAAATCATTAGACAAATTAAGAAAATCAATCCTAATATCTATTTGGTAGGTTTTAAGGCTGAATATGATATAAGTGAGGAAAGGATGATTGAATGTGCTAAAACTCAAATGAAGGAAGCAGGAACAGACTTGGTTGTTGCAAATGATGTTGCAAGTGAAGGCTGTGGATTTGGATCTTTGACTAATGAAGTTATTTTATTAAATGATGAGATAAAAAAAGTTGATTTAAGTTCCAAATCAGAAATAGCCAAATGCATTTTTGATGAAATTGCCAATAATATTTAATTGGGCTTTTTATTTTATTGGCTAATTTTAGTCTTATCTTTTGTTTATTTTTTTAATTTAGCATCTTATTTTTTATTATATTTTTTTTATTTTTTATTTTTAGTTTTGTTTATTATTTTTTCAGGATTTTTTTAATTTAATCCTCTTTTTTAAAAATTTTTTAAAAATGTTTTTTTATTTTCCTTGATTTTTCCCCAATTGTTCATTTTTTTCATAAATTTTACTCTTAGTATTTTTTCTTAATTAATAGTTTATATTTTTATTAATGCATCTTTCATCATATGCTAATTCTAGCATGTGAAATCAACAATTATTGAATTAGTTCATTTAGTTTTATTATCTAAGTTTAAGTGATAATATATTAAAAAAAGTATTACTTTTTTATAAAAAGATAGGTTCTTTCTTATTTTTGAAATTAAAGAAAAAATTAGTAAATTTTTGAAAAAATCTTGTAAAAAAATAGTTAAAAATAGTTTATTTAATAAAAAAAGTTCAATCCTCTAAGTATGCTAATTATGGAGTGCTTTCATGAGTGAATTGACTTAGAGGATATTTTTATGAACTCTTTTTTTATTGCATTAGCAATTATATATTTGTTATTTTCTTATATAAAAAGCTTTCATAAGTAATACTTTTTTGAGATTGTTAGTATTTTTTAGAACTATTAAAAATATTCTTATTTCATATTAATTTGCTTATAAATTTATTATCTGTGAAATTATAAAGTTCATAGTATTATTTTCAATTTTAACTAACAATCAGTTATTTATCACATAATTCTATACATAAATTTTAGTTTTCTTTTTATGAATTTTTTAAAAAAGTAATACTACTTTAAAAACAGTTTTTAAGGGTTTAAATTTAGTTTTGTCTTCTTTCTGTTCTTTAATTTATAATATTTTTTAAAATTTTATTTGATTTTATTAATGTGTTTATATTATAAATGGTATATTTATTAGCTAAAAAAAGTAGATTTATTTTAAACAAAGAGTTTATTTTTTAAAGATATATTGAATAAAAAGGTTTATGTATGGTTTTTGAAAAATTTTTTTTTAAAAAAATTAATATAAATGATTTTAAAAAGATTTTTCAACAAGAAATGCGATATGGTCTTTTTCATAAGGCTCTAATTTGATTTTTTCAAGAATGGAATAACCATTAGCTTTTATTTTTTTCTCCTCTTCCTTGAAGATTTTTTTAGGTTTTTGAATAACGTCAATGCTTCTTGCTTTTATTGTAATTAGGCCTTGGCCATCTTCTTTTAGGAATAAGTCCATATTTTTCATGAACAATTCGCTTTGTTTTTCCTGAGCAACGTCACAATAGACTAAATCCACTTTTTCAACCTTGTTTAAATAATATTTTGGTTTGGTTGCATCAGCAAGTAATGGTGCAATGTTTTTTCTCTTTTGACTGAGTCTCACCAATTTCTTCATGCTGACAGGTGAAAATTCCACTGCATAGATTAGTCCATCATATGCAATGTCTGAAATGTGTGAAACTGTTGTTCCTGTAGATGCGCCTAAATATAATATTTTTGAATTATTCTCTATCTTTAAGTCATAAAGCCCGTTTAAAAGTGCAGCTGCCAATTTTGATCTTCTTGGATTCCATAATCTGTATTCAGTCCCCTCCTCTTCCTGAATCAGCTTTTCATCATAGACCTTAATTCCAGGATTAAGATTTTTGGTAGCTATGTTTCCATCCTTTTGAAAAATTTCCATTTAAACCATTCCTTTCTTATTTTAACCCTTTTTTCATTAGTTTCTTCACGGTTCTAAATTCTTAGTTTAACCCTTTTTTCATTAGTTTCTTCACGGTTCTAAATTCTTATTTTATAAGCCTTTTTCATTTAATTTATTAAGTCCTAAATTTCTATTCCTAATCTGTAAGATTATTTCCTTTTCTTTCTCTTTTTATTTTTCTTGTTTTTCTTGTTTCCCTTATATTTCTTGGATTTTCCCTTCTGTTTTATTTCCTTTTCTAGAGCCTTTTCATTTTTTCTTTTTCTTGTGGTTTTTTTAGGGAATGGATTTTCTTTTTCTATTTCCTCTACCTTTTTCAGATAGTCTTCAGCAATTTTAGGATCGTATTCTCCACTAAAAACGTCTTTTCTAACGGCAAAGGTAATTTTCAATGCAAGATTTCTTGCTATCTTTCCTCTGTTCCACCAGCTTGCGCCTCTAACGCTTGGGTGTTGGAAAATAAGCCCGTGTTTTGGCGGTCTTTCTCCAGTTTTCAAATGTCTGAAGACTGCCTTTTCAGCACCCATGATTTGGACAGTACTTGCAGGATATGTTGCCAATCTTTTTATGCTTCCAATATGGGCTATCAATTTAGCACCTAATGTAGCCCCCAATAGGTCTCTAAGGTTTGGAGCAATGCTTTCCATT
Source organism: uncultured Methanobrevibacter sp. (assembly GCF_937906425.1). Lineage (GTDB taxonomy): Archaea > Methanobacteriota > Methanobacteria > Methanobacteriales > Methanobacteriaceae > Methanobrevibacter. The sequence continues at coordinate 9,715 of NZ_CALCYR010000263.1, forward strand.
TTATTGTCAATATAGATTTCCAATTCCTTTCTTGAATTTTGAAGTGAGTGGATTGATTTTGCAAAGCTTTTAAGCATTATCAAGTCTTCCTCTTTAATGTCTGCACCGCTGCTGTATTCAATATCTTCGCCGATTATGTTTTGATGGTTTTCAATGATGTCTTCTCGGTTTTCACTTTCAGCAATAAGTTTAATATAACTCTCATTGTTTGAGATTGTATCCATTTCAGGGAAGTAAATTGTGTACCAATCACGGATACGTTCAACCATTTTGCTTATTGACTCGTCTATGTCATCTACAGAATTGATTGCCTGAATGAGCAATTTGTCCTCTTCCTGTGAGGATTCCTTAATTTTTAGGATAGCCAAGTCTTCGTAGTATTTGCTGATGTCCTCATCCTCATCTAAAAATCCTATCTTATCCAGGATTTCATCAAGGTTTTGCCTTAAATGTTCTCCACCCTTATTTGGGCTTTTAATGATGATTTTTTCATAATTGTCCAATTCATTATATTGTGATCTTCTTTTTGTTGTTTCGATAAAGATTGAATCATCCTCATTTAGTTTCAAATCATCAATCAACTCGATTTCCTCATCACAAATTTCATCTTTTTCAATTTTAAGAAGATTTAAGCCAATATTTTCCTTATCAAATAGTTTATAGTTGACTATTTCAAGACCTTCATCAAAAGCAAAAAATCCTGCAATAGATTGTGTTATATAATATTCCATAATTTAATTTTAATTTTTATTTTTAATATAGTTTTATTTTGTTTTTTGAATTAGTCTGATTTTTTGGTTTTATTTTATTTTTTATTTTTTTATTTTTTATTTTGTTCTGTTTTTTGTAGGGTTTTATTTTTTTTATTTTTTATTTTGTTCTGTTTTTTGTAGGGTTTTATTTTTTTTTTTTATTTTCATTGGTTTTATTTTAGTATTGTTTTGTCTGAGTTTTAATAAAAATCAAATATTATATAACATATGTTTTATATAAATTAAATTAGTATAAAATTAAAAATATTTTTTCAATTTTTAAGTTTTATAAGTTAGATATTATTTAATTTATTGGAGGTTAATAATGTTAAAAACTAATTTATGTGGGATTAGGTTGAAAAACCCATTGATGCTTGCTGCAGGGGTTTTAGGAAGTCATGCTTCCTCATTAAACTGGATTTTAGATTCTGGTGCAGGGTCTGTAGTTTCCAAATCATTTTCCAAGGAGCCAAATGAGGGATATAAAAATCCAACTACTGTAGCTGTTGAAGGAGGAATAATAAATGCAATTGGTCTTTCAAGCCCTGGCGTTGATGCATTTATAGAGGAATTGGAGGCTGTCCAACGTCATAAGGGAAGATCCATAGCTTCAATTTATGGAGCAACTCCTGATGAGTTTTCATATGTTGCAGGAAAGGTTGAAAAGCTTGTTGACATGATTGAATTGAATGTTTCCTGTCCTCATGCAATGGAAGGTTATGGGGCTTCAATCGGTCAAAATCCTGATTTAACACGTGAATTCGTTAAGGCAGTAAAGGATACTGTTGATGTTCCGGTTCTTGCTAAATTAACTCCAAATGTAACTAATATTTCAGAAATAGCTATTGCTGCTGAAGAGGGGGGAGCTGATGGATTGACATTAATAAACTCATTAGGCCCTGGAATGAAAATTGATATTGTAACAGGAAATCCAATATTGTCAAATAAGTTTGGTGGTATGAGTGGTCCTGCAATTAAGCCAATAGCTATTCGTTGTGTTTATGATGCCTTTGAGGCAACTGACATTCCAATTGTTGGTGTTGGGGGAATACGTAATTATTCTGATGTTGTGGAGTTTTTATATGCTGGTGCAAGTGCAGTTCAAATAGGCACTTCAATTATGTATGAAGGTCCTGAAATCTTTGGAAGAATCAACTCAGATTTGGAAAACTTTTTGGAAGACAGTGAATTTAATTCTATTGAAGAAATGGTGGGATATGCACATAAATAGTATGTTGTTTGTTTAAACCTTTTTAGGTAGTTATTTAATCTTTAGGGTATTATTTAAACCTTTAGGGAATTATTTAACCTTTTATTAAAAAAAGTTCTGATGTTAATTGTGCATAAAATTATTATATTGATTTTTGGTGATAAAATGAATGTACCTCAAGTTTTAGAGATTAAAAGAATTGTTGAAGAAACCCCTTCAATAAAGACTTTTATTTTTGATTGGACTATGATAGGTGAGAATATTCCAGAACCTGGTCAGTTTGTAATGGTTTGGAATTTTGAGGATGAAAAGCCTATGTCCATTTCATATATTGATATTCCTGCTGGAGAATTAGGTATTACAGTTAAAAATGTAGGAGAATTTACTGAAAACTTACACACTCTTGAAGTTGGAGATAAATTAGGTCTTAGAGGGCCTTATGGAAATGGTTTTGATACTGATTTAGATAATATGAGGGTCTTGGCTATTGGGGGTGGAGTTGGAATGGCTCCTATAGCTTCATTTGCTGAAAAGGCCTTAAAAAATAAGGCAAAAGTTGATGTAGTTTGCGCTGCTCAAACCAAGGCTGAACTTTTGTTTGACACTCGTTTAAAAGAGGCTGGCGCTACAGTTTATACCTGTACTGATGATGGATCATGTGGTTATAAAGGTTTTGCAACCCAAAGGGCTTTTGAGCTTATTGCAAATAAGGAATACGATTGGGCAGTTGTCTGCGGTCCTGAAGTCATGATGAGACCACTTTATGGAACTCTTGAATCAAACATGATTGACGGAGAATATTCCATGGAACGTTATATGAAATGTGCAATTGGTGTTTGCGGCCAATGCTGTGTTGACAATACCGGTTGGAGAATCTGTGCAGAAGGTCCTGTCTTCTCATCAGATCAGATGTCTCAAATCGAAGAGTTTGGAGAGTATCATAGGACTGCTTCAGGCCTAAAAGTTTATTATAGGTAGTTAAATTATAATTTAAGAAAATTATTGGATTGGATAATTTATTTATTTAATTTTTTATGTTTATGTGGAAATTTATTGGATTGGATAATTTATTTATTTAATTTTTTATGTTTATGCGGAAATTTATTGGATTGGATAATTTTAAATGGGATTAAAGCAAATTAATTTTACTAAATATAAAAGAACTTAATTGTTTTATTTAAAGGTAGATAGAATGTTTGATTTAAGAGAAAATAAATATGGAATTCATATAATAATCATAATTGCCTTATTGATTATTTCATTTTTTACTATTGCTCCAGTTTTAAACATGATTTTGCTTGGTGCAATGTTTGCATATGGTCTTAGGCCGATTGCTCAAAAAATCCAATCTAAAATTAAATTTGAATCAATTTCTATCTTTATAGCAATGTTTGTTGTATTAATTCCATTGATACTCCTATTCGGATATGTCTTTTGGGAATTGGCTAATTTTGCCACAATGTTTTTAAGTTCAAGCAATATGGTTATTGGGCCTGACTTAAGTCTTGGAGATGCAATTAATTCACTTGTTCTAAGTTTGCCTCCAGATGTTCAGAATTTCATAAGCCCTTATCTTCAGTCAATTATTGATTCAATTCATGGTCTTTTATCATCAACATCAAATTATCTTGTAAGTATGATTAAAAGCTTTTCAGACATTCTTTTACAATTGTTTGTATTGATTTGTTCCATATTTTACTTTACAAGAGATGGGGATCATGTATGGGAATATGTTTTTGCATTCATTCCAGATGAACATAAACCTTTCTTTGATAAGACCTTTGGAGAAGTGGCTGATGTATTGAAAAGCATTTTCTACGGTCACTTTTTAACCGCTGTCATTATTGGTGTAATGGGAGGAGTAGGTTATTTCTTACTGGGATATAAATTTGCCCTATTCCTTGGAATCGTTATTGGAATATTCCAGTTAATCCCTATTTTTGGTCCATGGATTGTTTATTGGGCATTGGCAATTTATGATGTTTTCATTACTGGAAATGTATTAAGGGCCGTATTGGCAGTTTTATGGGGATTCGTACTTAGTTTAAGTGATATGTACACTCGCCCATTCCTTGCAGGAAGATATTCGGACATTCCTTCTTTAATCTTTTTAGTTGGATTTATGGCAGGACCATTGGTCTTTGGAATTGTAGGATTTATTTTAGGGCCATTGTTTTTAGGAATAACTTATGCGGTAATTAAGTCTTTAAAAGAGGAATTAGATTCTGATAGGGAAAATAAGGAAAAGGATTTAAGTTCTGATGAAAAGGATTTAGATTCTGTTGTAGATGATAATTCTGTAGATGAAAAGGATTTAGATTCTGTTGTAGATGATAATTCTCTAGATGAAAAGGATTTAGCTCCTGTTGCTAATGAAACTATGGAAAAATGATTTAAATTTTATATTTTTATTTTAAAATTAAAATAATGAATTGTTAATTATTATTTGGGGTTATAAAATGGTTAAAAGAAATATTGTTCTTTTAGATATTGATTATATAACTTATGATGAAAAACCGGTTATGCGTTTGTTCGGTAAGGTTAATGGAGAAAATTCCAATGATATTATTGCTTTGGATGATTCATTCACTCCATATCTTTATGTTTTGCCTTCCAATAATATAGACAAATGTATTGCTGATTTGGAAAGTCTAAAAGAAGAAGGTGAATTGTCTTTTACTAGTCTTGAAAAGGTTAATAAGAAAGATTTGCAGGTTCCTCGTGAATTTGTCAAGATTAATTTCACCCATCCTCAGGAAGTTCCAAAATATAGGGATTTGATTTGGGACTTGAATTCAGTAAAACAACTAAGGGAACATGATATTCCATTTTATAGAAGATATTTGATTGATAATGCCCTTGTTCCAATGGCTGAATTGGAACTTAATGGAGAACTTATCGACTCATTTGAAACCATAGACAGTGATAGTGAATCATTGGAAATCCTTAAGTTGACAGAATCTCCTAAAACCTCAAGTACTGATTTTCAGGATTTCAGAATGATGAGCTTTGACCTTGAGGTTAGAAACCCTCATGGAATGCCTAATTCTGCAGAGGATGAAATAATCATGATTGGTATTGACAGTAATGTTGGTGTTAGAAAGGTTATTTCAACAAAGGGTGATGAATTTTCTGATGATGAGGAAATGGGCTTTATTGAAACTGTTGGCAGTGAAAAGGAAATGATTGAACGATTTGTTCAAACAGTTAAAGATGCCAATATAGATATTATCATCGGGTATAACTCAGATAATTTTGACTTCCCTTATCTTAAGGACAGGGCTAAGATTCATGGAGTTGATTTGAATTTAGGATTTGACGGTTCTGATGTAAAATTCCTAAGAAGAGGATATGCTAATGCCGCTTCCTTTAAGGGTTTGCTTCATATTGACCTTTACCTTGTAATGAGAAGATATATGTCTCTTGATAGATACACTCTTGAAAGGGTTTACTTTGAATTCTTTGGTGAGGAAAAGATAGATGTTCCTGGAGAGAGAATATTTGAATTCTGGGACAATGGTGGAGAGGAGTTAAGAAACTTGTTCAAGTACTCCTTGGATGATGTGGTGGCTACCTTGAAGATAGCTATGGAAACCTTGCCATTGAATCTGGAATTGACCCGTATTGTTTGTCAGCCATTCTTTGATGTAACCCGTATGGCTACAGGTCAACAGGCAGAATGGTTTTTGGTTAGAAAAGCCTTTGAGGCAAATGAGGTTGTTCCAAACAAGCCTTCCTTGACCAAGAAAAACATTGATGACAGGGGAAGCAATTCTGGGGGTTATGTAAAAGAGCCTGAAATAGGATTGCATGAAAATCTGGTTCAGTTCGATTTTAAGAGTCTGTATCCTACCTTGATTATTTCTAAAAATATATCTCCAGATGTTTTGGTAAAGGACAATGTTTCCTATAATGCAAAATTTGAGGACTTTGAAACAGGTTATGATGAAATAGACAATGATATGGAAGAGGAATTTTTTAACAATTCTGAAGATGATGAGGATTATTACATCTGTCCTGAACATTTCTTCAAGTTCAAGAAAGAGCCTCAAGGTTTTATTCCGCAGGCTTTAAATGATGTATTGCAGGAAAGGTTTAGGGTTAAAAATAGAATGAAGGAAACTGAGGATCCTATTTTAAGAAAGAGTCTTGATGTTCAGCAACAGGCATTGAAGCGTTTGGCAAATACAATGTATGGAGTTTATGGATTTTTAAGATTCCGTTGGTATTCATTTGAATGTGCTCAAGCTATTACAGCATGGGGACGTCAGCATATTAAGAAAGCTATGAAGGAAGCTGAAAATTATGGTTTTAAAGCAATTTATGCAGACACGGATGGTTTTTATGCTAAATATGTAAAAGAGGACAAGTAATATTGATTTAGATTTGGTGAGTTAATAATTGAATTATTTGTATTTGGAGATTGTTGATTTTATTTTAAAATTTATTTTTTAGTATTTGGAGTTTGTTGATTTTATTTTAAAATTTGATTATTATTATTTAATTGGTTTTTAAAAATATTTTAGGATGTGTGTTTATGGAAGAAAAGATAGCTTTAGCAGCATGTAGTGGTATGAGTCCAAATGGTTTGGTTTCAAGGGTTGCAGTTCATGATTTAGCAATTGATGACCATGAAATATTGTCTATCTGTATGGGTTCAACTTCTGCAGACAGTGAAAGTTTTAAAAATATGGCTAATAAATATCCTATTTTAGCTATTAATGGTTGTGAAGGAAATTGTGTGGCTAAAATCTTAAATCAAAAAGGCATTGATGTTGTTGAGGAACTTAATGTTGGGGATATTCTCTCTGAAACTGAATATAAGGCAAATGATGCTGCAAGATTGGATGATGAAGGAGAAAAATGTGTAGAAATAGTTAAGGATGTTATTGAAAATAAGATCGAAGAGCTATTGTACAGGGAATAGTTAGGTGATACTTATGGTAAATCCAGTTAAAATTCATGATAATAATCTTTGGGATGCATTTGTAAAGGACAGTGAACATTATTTTGCTGTTTTAAGCCCTGGCTGTAAAATAGCAATTTTTGTAGGGGAAACCGATAAGAATTTTTTATTGATTGAAAGAAAGGAAGGAATGATTGATTCCAAGTTTAATGTAAACAGTTCCTTGAATATGATGGAAACTGATTTGTTTTTTACTATTACTGAAGAGGATGCTTCAGAACTACTGGATGATTCTTCTAAGTTTTCTCAATTTATTAAGGAGGGGAAATTGGGAATATTCTGTTTGGTTGATGATGTTGTAATGGCTGAAAAATCCCTTGACACTTTCTTAAGTGATATTGGTTTTGCACCATCTTGTTCTTTTGAATAAAAACTAATTTTTTCTTTTAATTTTTTTAGTTATTTTTTAAATTTTATTTATTTTTTAAAATTTTTATTATTTTAAATTTTTATTTTTTAGATTTTTATTTTTTAGATTTTTATAATTTTTATTTACTTTTCTATTTTTACACCAGTTTATCTATCTTTATATTTTTTTATTTTATTTTTTATAAATTTACTTTTATTATTTTAATTTAACGATTGATAATTTTGACACTTGTTATTTTAAAATTATTTTAATTGAATTTTATTTTAAAAATTTTAATATAAATTTTTTAGTTAAATTTTTATAAAAGTTGTTGTCATTTTTTTAATAAATAGTTAACAATATTGAAAAAAATTTTATTTTTTATAATTGTAAAAATCATGAAATTATTAATGGGTATTTGTTAAATGATTAATTTCTAAATATTGTGAATTTGTAAAAAGTAAAAATATTTAATAATTTTTCTAGTTAAAAATAGTAAAGTTAGTAAAGTTAGTAAAGTTAGTAAAAAAAGTTAAAAAAGTAAAAAATAGAAATATTTATTCAGTTAAATAACTGTCTAAATCTATTTCTAAATTATTACAGGTTTCTTTTAAGGTTTCATAGAGTTTTTCATCTATTTCTAAACCTTTTTCTGTATTTTCTGCAATTCTTTTTACTTCAAGATCTCCTGGAATAAATGTGTTTCCAGATTCTCTGATTTCAGTAACAAATTCTTCAACTTCTTTCTTGAATTGGTCTATTGAAACGAATTTGGATGGATCAATAGCTATAAAGAAATCTCCTTTGTTACAGTTTTCCTTATAGTCTCCTGCAGTTCCGGTTACTGCAGTACCAAATGCAGCGTTTACTAATGGTCCACACATAATTTCAATCATAAGACTTAAAGCATATCCTTTAACTCCACCAAATGGTAAGATTGAACCTTCCAATGCAGCTTCAGGATCACAGGTAGGATTTCCATCCTTGTCAATTGCAGTGTTTGGAGGAATTTCTTCACCTTTTCTTTTAGCTTCCAATAATTTGCCTCTTGCACTTACAGAGGTTGCCATGTCTACAGCAATGTAGGTGTCTGAAGGAATGCCTATAGCTACAGGATTGGTTCCAAGAATTGGGGATTTTCCACCAAGAGGGGCTACTCCAGGTTCAGTGTTACATGTTACAATACCAATAACATCATTTCTTATTGCTAAATCAGAGTAGTATCCTGTTACTCCGAAATGGTTAGAGTTAAAAGTACCTACAGCACCAATACCCATTTTTTTAGCTTTTTCAATAGCTAAAATCATTGCTTGGTGTGCAATATATTGGCCAAAGAGACTTTTTCCATCAATTAATGCGATAGAGTCGGTTTCTTTTACAATTTCAAATTCTCCGTCGGTTTCGATGAAACCATTTTCGATTCCTTTAATGTATTGTGGGAATCTACCAAGTCCATGAGAAGTGAAACCTTTCAAATCAGAGTCTATTGTAGCTTCAGTAACAATATCCGCTTGATTTTCTTTAACTCCGAGTTTGATTAAAATTTCTTTTACAAGTTCTCTTTCATTATTAACACTAATTTTCATTTTTTCCCTCCTTTACTACTGCGTATTGCTGTAATCAATTTTAGTGTAAATTATTAATAGTTTATGGTTTTTGTTTTTTTGAATTTATTAAATAAAAATCTGCTAAATAATCCTGTTTTGTTTTTTTACAGTTGTTTTGGATTATTTTGCTAAATAATCATGTTTTGTTTTTTTACAGAATTTTTGAATAATCTTAATTAATATTCTATTTCAGTTCCTTCGAAGGTTTTAACAGTGATTTTTTCTTCATCAATTACTTTTCCTACGATATAAGCTTCAATGTTTTTATTTAAAGCTTCAACAACTGCTTCAGCTTCATCTGGGCTTGCGATTACACAGAATCCAATTCCCATATTGAAAACCTTATACATTTCTTCTAAAGGAACTCCTTGATTATAGATCAATTTGAAAATCTCTTGTGGTTCTGGATAATTGTCAATTTCAAATCCAATTCCTTTTTTAAGTCTTGAGAGGTTATTTACTCCTCCACCAGTCATATGTGCAAGTCCTTTAATGTTAAAGTCTTCCTTTAAAAGTTCAACAATAGCTTTTACATATAATTGGGTTGGCTTTAACAATTCTTCGCCAATGGTGCTGTCTGAATTTGGCATTTTGTCATCTACACTGAATCCGCCATCTTCAAATATTGCTCTTCTTGCAAGACTTAAACCATTACTGTGGATTCCACTACTTCTTAATCCAATAAGTATGTCTCCAGCTTCAATATTCTCTCCAGTGATGATTTTGTCCTTGTCTACAAATCCTATTCCAGTACCTGCTAAGTCAAAGTCTTTAACTATTCCCGGAAGTGAAGCAGTTTCTCCACCAATAATTGCTATTCTGGATTCTTCTGCCCCTTTAACCAAACCGTCAGCGATTTCACTAGCCACTTCTGGATCAGGTTCTTCAACTGCGAGGTAATCTACAAGTGCAATTGGTTCTGCACCTACACAGAGAATGTCGTTTACAACCATTGCAATCATGTCGATTCCAACGGTATCGTATTTTTCCATCATTTTAGCTACTAAAATTTTACTTCCTACACCATCGGTACTCATTGCGATAGCCTTGTCCCCAAGTTCTACTAATGCTGCGAAGTGTCCGCTGTCAGTAATAATGTTTCTATATTCTAATGTTGGTTTTAATTTTGAAGCTAATTTTGCAACTGTAACAGCTTCAAGGTCAATATCAACACCAGATTCTGAATAAGTAACCATAAATTCACCTTATTAATAATTTGGATTGTTTTAAATTAAGTTAATTTTTAATTAATTTAATTTTTTAATGGAAATTTAATTATTTTTTCTTAATGAGTTTTTAACTCTTTGGAAAATTATTTTTTTTAAATTTCCAAGTTTAATTTTTCAAAATTTTTTTTAATCTCTTGAAAATTATTTTTTTTTAAATTTCCAAGTTTAAGTTTTTAATTTTTTAAATTTTTAAATGCTTAATATATAATATTTGTTTTAGCTATTATTTAATTATATTATATTTGTTTCCAATATTTTATATTGATTTGGCTTTTTGTTTTTATTGTTTAAAACAATTTCATATCATCAATATTTATTTTATTTCTTAAAATCTATTTTATTTTGTATCGGAAACTATTGAAGTCTTACTGCATCCAGGATAAGCGGAGTTTTTGTCTCAATCTTATAGCTTCTGTGAATGCTTGAAGCCAAGTCAACGGTTTTATAAGGGTCTCCGTGACAGGTGATAATCTTATCAGGTCTTGGATGCAATCTTTTGGCAAATTCCATCAATTGTCTTCTGTTGGAGTGTCCACTAAATCCTTCAATGGTTTTGACTTCCATTTTTACATTGAATACTCTTGTCTTTCCATCTTCATCTTCAAATGGCAATTCTTTATGTCCCTTTTGTATTCTTCTACCAAGGGATCCTTCTGATTGGTATCCTACAAAGACAATTGCATTTCTTTTGTCTTCACATAACCATTTAAAGTATTCTACAGAATTTCCTCCTGTTAACATACCTGATGTTGAAAGTATGATTGAAGGTTCTCCCTCAACAATTTCCTTTCTTTCAACATTGTTTTGAACCTTGTTGAAGTATTCTGCCATGAATGGGTTTCTGCTCATGTGGAAGATTTGGTCCCTTAAATCCTTACTTAAGTATTCAGGTCTTGCAGTGTGAACTGCAGTAGCTTCCCAAATCATTCCGTCAAGATGGATAGGAACTTCATCAATCATTCCATGACGCATATATTCTTCAAGCACAATCATCAATTCCTGTGCCCTTCCCACTGCAAATACTGGAAGCAATACTTTTCCACCACGTTTTAAGGTCTTATAGATGGTTTTCATCAATTCTCTTTCAGCATTGTTTCTGGAAGGGGTAACATCCTCGTGACCACCATATGTACTTTCCATTACGCAGCTTTCCACTCTTGGGAATCTTGTGGTTGCAGCTTCAAGGAGTCTGCTTCTTTCATATTTGAAATCACCAGTATAGAGCATGTTATGAGCACCATCTCCTATGTGGAAGTGACACATTGCTGAACCTAAAATGTGTCCTGCATTGTGCAAGGTCAATTTAATGTCTGGTGAAATGTCGGTTACAACACCGTAATCAAGGGTGATTGTGTGTTTAATCATCTTTTGAACATGTTTACGATTAAATGGGAGAGTATTATTCTCTCTGTGAGCAATATCAATATAATCCAATTGTAAAAGAGTCATTAAGTCTCTTGTTGCACTTGTACAGTAAACAGGACCTTCATATCCATAGTGGTATAGATATGGGATAAATCCGCAGTGGTCCAAGTGAGCGTGAGATACAACAACAGCATCCAAGTCTTGGATTGAAAATTCAGGAACTCCTAACATTGGGAATGAAGCTTTATCATCTTGTCCTGCTACGTTTACTCCACAATCAAGCAATACTCTGCTGTTTGGAGTTTGCAATAACATACAGGAACGACCTACTTCCTTAAATCCTCCCATAGCGGTTAATCTGGTCCATTCATTTTCGTATTTTCCGCCTTGGTGAATTCTTGCACCTAAACGTTGTAGGATTTTCTTTCTTTCCTTACTGTTGTGCATTAAAGTGGTTCTGATTCTATCAATCATTTCAGATCTTATTGGAGGAGTTCTTAAGATTTTTGGAGCCCATCCGGTTTTTCTAACGATTTCTCTAGAGGTAACTCCATATTTTCCAATAACAAGTCCAGGTTTTATAGCTTCGATGATTACTTCATTTGTAACCTCATCAAAGTTTATGTTTGAAATTTCAGCATCTTCTGGAACTATCTCTTCAACCTTTTGGATAGTTTCATCATAAGGCAATAATACTGATTTATCTGATCTGATGATGATTCTTTTTCTAAGTTCTTTAGCTAAATTCCTGATTAAATCTCCGTTATCTGCTACAATATCTGGGTTTTTTGTATAGATAACTACTTCAGGGCCTTCGAATTCAATATTTGCTAATTGAACTTCTTCAGGTAGTTTTTCTGTAATTCTTTCTTTAATTTCTTCTAAAACGTTTGAAGCCATATAATCACTTCGAAAAATAGATGTATAAAATTAGTATATGATAATAATTTCAATATTTGGATAAAAATTTTTTAAATAAATATTTTTATTTTATTAAAATATTTTAATTAATATTTTTAATCTTAAATTATCTTTTAAAAATATTCTTTAATCTGATATTAGCAAATATTCGTTAAGTAAATTGGAATAATTTTTAAATAAGCTGTTTTTTTTAAATCATTATTAATTTAACAATTTTAATAATTTAATAATTTAAAAATTTAATAATTTAAAAATTTAATTAATTTAATTTATTATTTTATTAATTTAATTCATTATTTTATTAATTTAATTCATTATTTTATTAATTTAATTCATTATTTAATTAATTTATTAATAATTTATCCCTCTTTTATTCTTTTAAAATGAATTT
>NZ_CALCYR010000264.1 GCF_937906425.1 uncultured Methanobrevibacter sp.
AAATTTTATATTAAAATTAATTTATTATTTTAAATTAATCCCTTACCTTTGCAATTATTCTTAAGCCTCTTTCCATTCCTTCAATAAGCTCTTCAGTCAAGTCCATATTCTTATTTAGTTTGACATGTCCTCTTTTACCTACTGTTGCAGTAAAAATATACTTGTCCTCCAAAAGAATATCAAAGGATTTTCCAACATGCCTTTTGCCGATTGGCAATACAAGATGGTCCTTTCTTATTTCAGGAGCCAATTCAAAGACTTCATAGTAAAGATCATCATTTATTTCTTCTTCATCATCCTCAAAGTCGAAATAATGGTCTTCATTTGATTTTGAATAATCTTTTAACTTATGGTCCTTTAAAATCTCATTTGCCTCATTGATTTCCTGTTTTTTGGATTTTTTATTTTTCTTTTCCTTTCTTTTATTTTTTTCATTATTTTCCTTGGATCTTTTAATGAGTCTGTTTTCAAAACTTTCAGGAGCCTTTGACAATGGTTCAACATTCATCTTAATTCCAATTTCCTTTTCAAGTTCATTAATACGTTTTCCGCCTTTTCCAATGATTTTGGCAATGTATCTTTCGCTCATGTAGATGTTGACCCTTTTGCTGTTTTCAAGACTTACTTCAATGTTTGCCTTTGGAGCAATCCTTTTCATTGTCTTTAGGATTTCCCTTTCTGCAATAAGCTCAACAGGGCTTTTTTCTCTTTTTGCCTTTTCCATCTTTGATCTTTCAACCATTCCAATGTCCATTACAATGGTCTGGTCACCATAGGTATAGATTTCATTTACCAATGTTCCTGTATCGAAATCCCTAACTTCAATGACTGGTCTTGAAAGGTCACGTTCCTCCATTCCTGTTGGAACCTTAACTGTAAGCTTTGTTTCATAGATTGCAGCTATTTCACCGTCTTCAATATAGATTGTTGTATCGACGATTGATGGGATTGTTCCTAAATCAACCCTGCTTGCTATCCTTTGGATTGCATCTATAGGTCTTGTTGCATGGACAACGCCAATCATTCCAACCCCTGCTAGCCTCATGTCTGCAAAGATGCTGAAGTCATGGTTTTTTCTAAGCTCGTCATAGATGGTAAAGTCAGGCCTTACAAGAAGAAGTATGTCTGCAGTGTTTTCCATATCCCCTTCAAGAGGTGCATATTGGGTAATTGTATCTGCAACCTGAAGGTCTCTTGGAGATTCCATTGTCTTCACGATTTTATTCAGGTCTTCGTCATAGAATTTGGCTATGGCTTGTGCAAATGTACTTTTTCCCGCTCCAGGGCTTCCTGAAATAAGGATTCCTCTTGCACTGTTTATTAATCTATCCATCAATCTTTCTGAAATTCCATATTCCTCAAGGGAAACTTCTGCAACAGGCCTTACAGCTGTGATTTCAAGACCCTCTGAAAATGGAGGCCTTGCAATTGAGATTCTGAGATCCCTTGACTGGACCACAATAGCCCCTTCCATGTCTGCCTCAAGATAGGTTTTGGCGTCATATCTTTCCTTTTCAAGGATTTCCTCTGCAATGTTTTCCAATTGGCTGTAGCTGAAAGCCTTATCTCCAAGTCTTACAAGTTCAATATGTCCAGGTTTTCCCTTTTTAGCCATTGGGACTACATTTTCCTTTAAATGAACAGACATTGTATCTTCATCAAAGAATTTGGCTATTTTTAAGTTAATGTCCCCCTTATATTCCTGTGCATAATAAATTACAGGGACTCCTTGGGCCTCTGCAGTTTTAGCCTGTATCTTATCGCTTGTAAGCAGTGTAGCCAATTCCTCTCTAGCCAAATCTCTAATCAGGCCGTCGATTTCACCAAGCTTTGCATTGTTTTTTTCAAATTTTACAGGTCTTCTGCCCTTAACCTCAATTGAGATTTCTCCGATTTCAGCCATTTCCTGAAGTTTCTTCAGTTCTTCAAGACCTTTGACTCCAGTGGGTCTGTGGGTGTTTGCCTGATGTTCAAGTTCAGCTATTGCAGCTTCCGGAACAATTATTGTTGGAAAGTTCAATTCCTTTTCTTTTATTATCTTTTCCACATTTCCTTCTATGATTGCGCTTGTATCCGGAACTATTCTTTTTAGATTATTGTTGTAATTATTTTCTTCATTGTAATCACTATCATAATTACTGTAATCATCATAATCCACGTGTTTCACTTCCTATGGTTTTTGTTAATAAATTTAATCAGTTTTAGTAATTATTAAATTAATAAATAATCAATTAATTAAATTAATTAATTAAATTACATTTTTAAAGTAATTATAATTATTGATTTAATTAAAATTAAAATTAAAATGTTTGAATAATTTAAAATTAAAATTAAAATAATTAGTTTAATTACATTTTTAAAGTAATTAAAATAATGGAATAAATTAAAATTAAAATAATTTATTAAATTAAATCAATTAAATCAATTAAATCAATTAAATTAATTTTAGGTTTTAATTTTGTAAAATGAATTTATTTATCCGTACATTTCCTTTGGATCAAATAACCTTTCTGAAATGACTTTAATGTCATCATCCTCAAGTGTGTCAAGGGAGATGTTTTCCTTTTCTAGATCGATTTGTCTAAAGAAGCATGACCTGTAGCCTTCGTGGCATGCAGCTCCCTTCTGGTCCACTTTCATAATTATTGCATCAGCGTCACAGTCAATAAATATTTCTTTAACTGTCTGTACATTTCCAGAGCTTTCTCCCTTTAACCATTGTTTTCCTCTGGAAGTACTGTAATAATGGGCTTTTTTGGTTTTTAATGTTTGTTCAACAGCTTCTCTGTTCATAAAAGCTACCATAAGTATGTCATTTGTTTGGTAATCCTGTGCAATTCCGATTACTAATTTTTCTCCATTTACATCTAATCTAAAGTTTAAATCCATTTTTACACCTTTAATGAATTTTATTAATTTATTTTTTCAAAATTTCATTTTTAGTTTCATTTTTTCTATTTATTTTACAAAATCTTATTTTAATTTTTCATATTTTCATATTTTTAAAAAATTATAATTATTATTAAAAAGAGTCTTTTTTTATTATTGAAATTTATTTTAGTTTATTTTAAATTAAAATTAATTAAAAATATTTTTTAATAGTATTTTTTAGTTTTTTAATTAGTTTTAAATACTTATAAACTATTTTAAAAATAAAAAATTAAAAAAAGAAAATAATTATTAATTTTCTTTAATGTAATTAGCAACTTCATCAATAGCTACTAATTCCTGTTCTCCGCTTTCCATGTCCTTAACAGTAACCTTTCCTTCCTCAAGGTCACGTTCTCCAACAAGAACAACATGTTTGACATTAATCCTATTTGCATAGGAAAGGAGTTTCTTGAATTTTTTTCTTGAAAGGTCGACTTCAGTCGCTATGTTTTCCTTTCTAAGACTTTGGGCTATCTTGAATGCATCATGTCTGGTTGATTCGGAAATTGCTGCAACATAAGTGTCTACAAGAGGTTCCAATTCTTTTTTGCCATTCAACTCTTCAATTGCATTCATCAATCTGTCAAATCCTAATGCAAATCCTGTGGAAACAACATCCTCTCCGCCAAATAACTTAACGAGATTGTAGGTTCCTCCACCACAAACCTGTTTTTGAGCTCCAAGGCCTTGTACATATACCTCAAATACGATTCCGGTATAGTAGTCAAGTCCTCTTGCAACTCCAAGGTTTAGTTTGTAATTGAATACCTGAAAGCTTTCCAAGGTTTTTATAAGTTCCTCAAATTCAGATAAGGCCTGGTGGGACTCTTCATAAGGTTCTATAAGTTCTCTTACATCATCTATTATTGATGAATCACCTACCAAATCCATAAGCTTAAACAATGTTTCATTAAGTTCAGGATTGTTTTCAATAATTGGATTATCTCCAATGAGGGATTCTTTCAGCAATTCCTTGTCTCCCTTGTCAATAACAATCATGATCTTTCTTTGTGTTTCGCTGTCAATGTCAAAGTGGGCAAATAGGCCTCTGATGATTCCTAAGTGATTTACATTGATTTCAGCTGTAGTGATTCCAAGTGCCTCAAGTGAATTGTTTACAAGAGCTATTGCCTCAGCCTCACCTTCAGGAGTTTTAGCTCCTATCAATTCACAGCCGAATTGCCAGAATTGTCTGAATCTTCCTTTTTGAGGTCTTTCATATCTGAAACAGCTTCCATAATAATAAAGCTTAATTGGCTTTGCAGTCTTTTGCAATTCATTCAGGTATAATCTTGCAATAGGAGCTGTAATTTCAGGTCTAAGTGCAAGGTCACGGTTTCCCTTGTCCTTGAAATTGTAAAGTTGATCTACAATTTCCTCTCCGGATTTTGTTGTAAATAATTTTAAATCTTCAAATAATGGAGTTTGCACCTCTCCAAATCCATAGTTTTCAAATACATTTCTTAAAATGTCTTCAGCTTCTTTTCTTTGTCTCATTTCTTCAAAGAGAAAATCTCTTGTTCCTCTTGGTCTTTCAAATTCCATTTAAGACTCTCCATTTCTAATAATAATTTTATAAATATGATTTTTGTAATATTTTTTTTAAATAATTCAGTAAATCATTTAACAATATAATATATATCATTAATTATTATATATAGTTATTAACAATAAGATTTTTATAATAATATTTTAATAATTTTAATTGAACAAGTTTTTAAAATGAATATGAAATTATAATTTAAATCATTATTTATTGTTAATTTTATTTGTGAGGTAATTTATGACTAAATATTTGGAAATCTATGATGATTTTGGAGATATTGTAAGTGGGGAGGAAACAATCTCCAAAAATGCTCTTTTGAATCTCCTGAAGGAACATTCCGGAACAATTTCAGTCTATGATTTGATGTTGGTTAATGCAGAGCTGATAGAGGACATGAAATATGTTCAGGACGATTATAAGGAAAAAAGTCATGGAGTTTATGTAAAATACTTTTTAGGTCGTATAAAAAGTATTAGGGATGACAATAATAATTATGATGGAGACATTGATAAGGAGGATTTCATTGATTCTGTAGCCACCCTGAAATCTTATCATGATGCCGAATCAAAAGAGTCCAAAACCAAGTTTCCATTGATTTATGCAATTGTTTCACTTTATACAACATATGTTTTGGAGGAGCCTATTCATCCTGTTGGAACACCTTTCCCAGGCTCATTGCAGGTTGAAGAGCATGATGGAGTCTTCTATTGTCCTGTCAAGGAAGCTAATCTTGAATCTCCAAATGCAGTATGCAAGATGTGCATTGCAGAACAATTGGAATTTTAGCTTTTGTTTATGAATTTATTGTAGGAATTTTTTTATTTTTAGCTTTTGTTTATGAATTTATTGTTGGAATTTTTTTATTTTTAGTTTTTGTTTATGAATTTATTGTTGGAATTTTTTTATTTTTAGCTTTTGTTTATGGATTTATTGTTGGAATTTTTTTATTTTTAGCTATTGTTTAGTAATTGTATTGAAATATTTTAATTAAAGGTAGATAAAATGGTAGATGGAAAAACAAATATTTTAGGAGTTATTGGAGATCCGATTGAACATACATTCTCTCCTGCAATGCAGAATGCAGGTTTAAATGCTTTAGCTTTAAATTACATTTATCTTCCTTTTCATGTTTTGCCTCAAAATTTGGAAAATGCAATTTCAGGTGCTAAGGCTCTTGGAATTAAAGGTTTGAATGTAACAATTCCTCATAAGCAGGAAGTTATCAATTTCCTTGATGATATAGATTCAATAGCTAAAATGATTGGTGCAGTTAATACAATTGACTTTTCATATGATGATGGTTCAGTTATTGCTAAAGGTTATAATACTGATGCCTATGGTGCAGTAAGGGCAATTGAGGAGAAAACTTCCCTAAATGACAAGAAAGTAACAATCACAGGTGCTGGTGGTGCATCAAGGGCAGTTGCATTTCAGATTGCAAACTCTGGAATAATGGAATTGTCAATATTAAACCGTAATTATAATAAGGCTAAAAATCTTGCAGATGACTTGAAAAATAATTTAAAAGAGTTTGACATTGATATAATCATAAATGCTTATGAATTGGATGAATTGAAAAGAGAAATCTCTGAATCTGATGTCTTGGTTGATACAAGTCCTTTGGGAATGTATCCAAATATCAATCAAAAGCCAATTGCAAGTTCAGACATGCTTCATGAAGATTTGGTGGTAAATGACATAGTTTACACTCCTATGGAAACTTCTTTGATTAAGGAAGCTAAAAAAGCAGGCTGTGAAGTGGTTTATGGTTATAAGATGTTATTGTATCAGGGAGTTCGCAGCTTGGAGATATGGTTAGGCAGAGAAGCTCCTGTGGAAGAGATGGAAAAGGCATTATTGGATGTATTGGGAATTTAATGATTTTTATTAAGATTTTTTAAAATTTAATTTTCTTATTTAAATAATCTTTAGATAATTTTAAAATATTTTTTTAGATAATTTTAAAATATTTTTTAGATAATTTTTTTAAAATAATTTTTATATAATTTTAAAATATTTTTTTTAGATAATTTTAAAATATTTTTTATATAATGTTTTTAAAAAATTTTAGATAATTTAAAATAACTTTTATTTTTCAGTGATAGTATGGATGATTTTTTATCAAATTTTGTTTTAAATCAGGATGAAGATGTTCTTTCTGAGTCTAAGGAAGATGTTTTGAAGTTTTTAAAACAAATTGGTGTTGACACTCGTTTTGTAAGCTTTTTTAATGATGATGGTCAAATTAGATTATATATTGAAAATCTTCGCTTTTCAAAGTTTTCAAAAAAGAGAACCTCCATATTCAATAAGCAATATCCTGATATTGAGGTTATAAGATCATCCCTTTTTCAAAAGATTTCATCCAGAGCTTCAAAGACCTTGGCAGACTCATTAAAACCAAAGGAAACTGTCTTGATTCCAAAAATTGACAGGGAATACAATAAGTTATTGTCAATTGTCGTTGAACCCTATTCCAGAAAATATGGAATTAGATTTGTTGAATATGATGAAAACATTGATTTTGAGGCTATTGATTCAATCATTTCACCAATAAACCTAAATCAGGAAGTAAATCATATTCTAAATGACATATTCAGTGGAAAGGGTATTGATTGGGATAAAAAGTCAGAAGATATCAAAAATCGGTATGGGCTTCAAAAAAATATTATTTTCCCTTTTATTAATGTTCCTGAGGAATGGATAAATGACTTTTTAGGAATTGAAAAGGATTATAAAATTGATTATGAAAATGATGACATTGGAGAATCCTTTATGGGATTTTTAACTGAAATAAATCCTCAATTCAAGGAAAATGTTTTGGCAGCATCCCTATTTTTGGAGGCTAATCAAAATTAGATGATATGATTTTTCATTTTTTAATTTTATTTTTTTTAATTATTTTCACTCTTTTTCTCTTTTATTCATTTATTCAATATTTTTTTTATTTATTTTCACTTTTTTTCTGTTTTTTCATTTATTCAATAGTTTTTTTTAATTATTTTTCACTTTTTTTCTGTTTTTTTCATTTATTCAATATTTTTTTTATTTATTTTTCACTTTTTTTCTGTTTTTTTCATTTATTCAATAGTTTTTTTTTAATTATTTTTCACTTTTTTCTCTTTTTTTTCATTTATTCAATAGTTTTTTTTATTAATTATTTTTACATATTCTATTAATTTTTTTCTCATTGTTTAAGATATTAAACTATTTTTAAAAAATTATTAAATGATTTTTTAGTTTTGATTAGTTTTAAATATAATTGTTGTATATATATTATTGAAAAACATTTCCATTTTTTCTTTTTTTATTTTTTGAAATGTTTGTAATAATATAAAGGGGGATTATATGAATAATCACAGTTTTTTATTTATAGATGATGATTTTCCGGATATTTCTAAATTTTGTATGAGAATGGAGAAAAATATTGTTGAAGGGGACGGTGTGGATGCCGTCATTTGGGCAGGAAAAATAGCTGAAAGAATAACCACTTATATAGCGAAGTTCATGGATTTGAATGTTGAAGACATGAACCAATTGCAAAAATTGGAATTGCTTCATGATGGTGAAGCTCTTCCAGACATGTATTATAAGGAATTAAACACTATACGCCACTATAGAAACATTGCTACTCATCATGATTTGAGAGATGAGTTAAAAATTGCATATAAATTTCATCGTTCTATTTTTAAGATTCTTCGTTGGTTTTATGCAACTTATAGTGGCAATCCTGCTATTTTTGAAAAAAAATATATGGGCATTACTTATCAACATGATTCCAGTTTCATTGACATGATTCAAAACAAGGATGCATTAAAGAATTCTTTAAACAATATTCCTGATAATGACTCAATTGCATATTATCCGAATCCCAATTTGAATTCTGCTCTAAATTCTAATATTGATCTTAATCAATATGTCAGCAAGGATTTTAGTTTGGATAATGTATTTTTTAATGAGGATTTAAATTGTTGGACTGCAGTTGTTGAAAAGAACAAAAAGGTAATAACTATAGGCCATTATAAAACAAAGGAAACTGCATTAAAAAGAGGATATGCCTATGTTAATTCAGATGAATTTAAAAATTACACATACATATCAATTCCGCCTAAATTGAAAGGGGGAATATATTCCCGTGAAAAGGGAATTGGTTTCAGTGAGGATTATAAATTATGGACTGCTAAATTCGATAAAAAGTTTTTAGGATATTTCACATCTGAAAACTTGGCTAAGATTGCTAGAAAAGAGTATATTGATACCTTGCCAATGCCGGAACCTAAATTCGGGTCTTATTCTGAGCATAAGGAAATTTCCTTTGATAGAAATAAAAAGTTATGGTACATTGAAAAGGACGGGGAAATCTATGACTATTTTGACAGTGAAGAGGAAGCCATTCGTGAATTGCCTACTGCATTTCCAATTAAGGTCAGTTCCAATGATTTAGGCATATCCTTTGATGAGGACAGTTCCAAATGGAGATTTTCATATAGGGGAAAATTTGTAAGGTCCTATGACAGTGTAGGGGAAGCCTTGAAAAAACGTTTGGAGTATGTTGCTGGATTTGCACAACCTAAAAAGAATAAAAATGGGGATTATTCCATCCATAAGGGAATTTTTTATGATGAAGAAAATCTGATCTGGTATTTGAAAATTAAGGATGTTATAATTGGCTTTTTTGATACTGAAGAGGATGCATTCAATTCTAAAAAGGAATTTTTAAAATCTAAGGGTGTTGATGTAAGCAATTTAATTTTTAATCAGGAAGAATCCTTTGATGATAATCTTGATTTTAAGGTAAATATTTTCTCTGAAGAAAATTCCATAGTTTTTGATGAGGAATCAGATGAATGGGTGGCCTATTTTAATGGAAATCCAATTGGAAGAGACAGGGATAAAGATTCCATCAAGAATTTCAGAAGACAGTTTTTAAGGAACATGCCATTTCCTCCAAAAAAGGATAATGGGGAATATTCCTATTTTGAAGGCATAGGATATGATTTGGATTCTCATTTATGGACAGCAAGTTATGGTGATGAGTCTTTAGGTTTATTTGACAGTGAGGAGGATGCTTTTTATGCTAGAAAAGAGGCTCTTGTTGCAGATGGTGTCGATGTCAGAGATATGCATTTTAATTTAGATTTTGATGAGTCAAAAGACATTATATTGGATATAAAGTCTTCAGATTCAACTATGGTTGATTATGGTTCAAGTTTGTTAAAGGATGATTCTGCAATTGAAAATAAGGATTTAACTCTTCCAGCAGGTAGTGATAGGCTTAATCCGGATTCAGCATATGGTCAGGATTCAGTTGATGCAGATGCTGTTTCTGCTGAGGATGATGCTTTGGTTGATGCAGATACTGTTTCTGCTGAAGTTAATGCTTTGGTTGATGCAGATGCTGTTTTAGAGGAGGATGAAGTTTATTCTCTTGATTCTTCCGATTCATCCCTCTTTGATCTTGATGGGTCAGAAGATGAAATTGGAGATATTAAAAACTCACCATTTTATGCAATTGCTTCAAAAAGGGATGAAAACAATCTCACTACCTTGGAAAACATTAGTTATGATGATTTGGAATCAGATGATGGCTTGGAAGATGATGAAGATTATGAACTTAATTTGGATGATAAGTTTGAAGACAATGGCTTTTCAACTATGGGGGATGATATTGACTTAAAATTAAATCGCAGAAACCTAAAGGAGATAAAACTTAAAAATTATGATTCAAACAATTATGGAAAGGAAATTACCATAAGCTATAATGATGAAAACCTTTATCTCACACTTAAGGGCTTTATTGAAAAAAATGATTTAAGGGAGTTATTTTCCCTAAATCTCTTGGACAATTCTCAAAAATTGGAGTTTAATAAGGTGGATAATCTGTATTTTGCCATATTCTTTAGATTAAAATATGGTTTGGAATCAATTAGCTTAAGTTTTTTAATGAATCTATTGAACTCCTTCGGTTGGGATTTTGATTTACTTAATGTTTTACTTTCCAATGATAAGGATGGTTCTTTAAATTTAATCAATTTTGATTTTTGTCAAAAGCCAAATGAGATTAATCCAAGAAGCAGTGATTTTGAAAGGAGATCTTATTCAAACAATTCCTTAGAACTGAGCTCTGAATCCAATCTTTCAAGTGCTAAAAATCTGAAAGAGAAGCATAATCCAAATTCTTTATTCAATGATGTTTCAAATATATCCTCTAAAAATTTGGCTAAGGAAGATTCCTCTTCAAAATCCCATTTTAACTCTTCAGTGTCTAATTCCAGTTTTGCTCCTTCCAATTTCAACAACAATTCAATCAAAGACAGCAATTCAGATAAAAATAAGAAAAAAACTTCCAAAACAAAAGTTTCAAGCAAGAAAAAAATCGTTCGTGGAGGAAAAGTTGTTACAGAAGAGGAAGCTAGATTGTTAGACAGTCAATCAGAAGCAAAGGAAATTAAAACTCCTATTATTAAAAGAAAGCCTAAAACTAAGAAAACTAGTTTTAATACTAATTCATTAGGTGCCATTGCCAAATTTAAAGGTTTTTCAGAATATGGTTCACAGGATTACTCTGATAATTTATCAAGCATGGAAAATGATGATGAATCTCTTTCAATTGAGGATATTTTTTTAACAGAGGATGATGATTCAGGTTTTGATTTAAAACAGGCTTCTGCTGATATAAATGAATCAGATGATTTAATGCTCGATGAATCTGCAGATTTGTTTTCAAATGATGTTGATGACGAGGATTCCGGTTCTGATATAATTGAAGATGCTGCAGATTTGGATGGATCAGATTTAATTGATGAAATTGAAGAATTGGATGTAAATGATTTAGATGAATTAAGAGATTTGGAAGAAATTGAAGAATTGGATGTAAATGATTTAGATGAATTAAGAGATTTGGAAGAAATTGAAGAATTGGATG
>NZ_CALCYR010000265.1 GCF_937906425.1 uncultured Methanobrevibacter sp.
GCAACATTTACCGATCAATCTAAATTTCATAAAAATGGAGGGTTTCTACAAAGCCAAAAAAAGTTTAAAGAGGAATTTCCATGAGTGAAGACAAAATTACTTTTGAAGATGTGAAAGAATACGAAGGCTTATTTTTATTGGCCCCATCATTTTTATTAGAGGGTTTTGCTAAAAAGAACACCAATTTAGCAGGAAAATTCAAATCTGTCCTTGAAGGTTATTTCAATAGCTTAACTGATGAACAATTGCATAAACTTGATCTAATACTAAAAGCAGACACTGATGAATTGCAAGCAATCATGAATGAATCCTATCAAAAAACACATAAAAAACAGTTTAAAATACTTGGAAATCCTAAATACAAACCATTCATTGAAAGCAATATCAATGAAATTCGCAAATTGGCGAATAAAAGTTAAATTTTTTAATTTTTTATTCAAATTAATTATTTAAATAAAATTTTTCCTATTTAAATAACTATTTTTAAAAATTTTTCCTATTAAATTAAATCTTATAAGACTATAATTTTAATAATTTTCCTATTTAATTAACTCTTTTAAGGTATTTTCAAATTTATCAGTTATGGCTTCCCAATCATTTGATTTAACATATTCTCTTCCTTTTTTTCTAATTTCACCATATTTTCCTTCATCAAGAATGTTTTGGGCAAGCTCTAAAACCTCTTCCGCCTTTTGAACATACTCTATTCCATTTCCATATCCAAATTCCTTTGAAATTCCCGGAAGTTCTGTAGCTATAACAACCTTTTCCATAGCCAAATACTCATAAAGCTTGATTGGAACAATGTCCTGCATGATTTCCTCATCAATATAAGCTGGAAGAAGACAGAAGTCTGCAGCTGCCAAAAATTCAGGAATTCTTTCATAAGGCTGTTTTCCAGTAAGAATCAACTGATTCCCAAGATCATATTCATCCTTTATCTCACACATCCTATCATAGGCATCCCCATCACCTACAATAAGTATTTTCATATTCGGATACTTTTCCTTATTCTTTCCAAGTTCAATAGCCAGTTCCTTCATTCCGGCAAATTCATAAATCCAACCCATAAAGAAAAGTACAGTGTCATCCTTTGATATGCCATACTCCTCTCTTATTTTGGAATCATCCAATTCAGGATTAAAATCATTTAAATCTATACCTGCATCGATTAGAATTGTATTTTCCCTGCTTGCTCCAAGCCCAATAGCTAGTTCAGACAATTTTTGATTAATTGTAATTACAATGTCTGAATTTTCAATGGCCTTGATATTTACCTTACGTCCAAAGGATTGGAATGCCTTTTCAGGAATAAGAGCATATAATACATCAATTAGATAATATACAAATGGTATATTGTTTTTCTTTGCAAGTTTGGAACCGGTATATGCATTGAGAAGACCTAATCCCATGATTACATCAGGCTTGAATTCCTCAATCTGCTTTTTGATTTCCCTCTTGTGAGTAAAATAAAGTGAGGCATAATTCAATCCAGGTTCCTTAATGAATGATGGACGAATAACTTCAATATCCGCTTCAGGTTTTACCTTGGAAACATTTTCATGAACTTCCCTATGGAAAATAAAACCATCAGAGTCTTCTTTAGGCCAATCTATAGGATAATCAATAACTTTAACCTCATGACCGCGTAAAACCATACGATCCATTAAGTGATGCTGTTGATGAGGGTTTCTCTTTAACCAATCTGATTCCTGAACAACTAATATCTTCATAAACTCACCGAAAAACAATCAAAACATAATTATGAAAAACTTTAATCTTATATTTGTCCCTTTTAATTTAAATAGATAAATATCTTAGATTTGAATATTAATAATAAACAGGAAAAACCCAACAAATAAAACAAAACAACAAAAAACACCACAAAACCAAACAAATAAAACAAAAACAACAATCAATTAATAAACAAGCAAATACATAAAAATAATTAAGGGTGAAATAATGAAAATCTGTCTTTATGGAGCGGGAAGCAAAAACATAAAATCTGAATACCTTGAAGATGCTTACCTCTTAGGAGCGGAAATAGCTAAAAGAGGACATAAACTAGTCTTTGGCGGTGGAAATGCTGGAATCATGGGAGCAGTTTCCAAAGGAGTCTTAGACAATGATGGAGAAATATTGGCTATTGCACCTAAATGGATTGATGAAATTGAAACATTAAGAAAGGATACCGAATTTATCTATACAGAGACAATGGATGAGAGAAAAAATCTCTTTTTAAAAAATTCAGACTCATTCATCATTGCTCCTGGAGGAATAGGAACATTAGATGAGTTTTTTGAAATAATTACCTTAAAATTATTAAAAAGACACAATAAGAAAATAGTCCTTTTTAACTTAAACAACTATTTTGACATTCTTCTTGACTATTTTGATTTTATGGAAAAAGAGGGAGTCTTAAGAGACAATAGAGAAAATATCTTTAAGATTGCAAATACAATTGAAGAAGTCTTTAATATTTTGGAAAATGAATGAAAAAAATAGAAAAATAATTAAATAAAAATTAAATTATTTATAAACTCTGTTTAATACATCCAAGGCCTTATTAAATGGAATCATACCAGAACACAATAAAACAATCTTTAAAACGTCCATCATTTCTTCTCTACTAATATCCAATTCCTTTTTGGATTTTGTCAATTGCTTTAGAAAAGATGAACTTTCAACATTGGCAGCAGAAATTGCTATTGCAATCAGCTTTTGAGTCCTATAATCCAATACATTTGAATTCCAAATATTTTCATCCAACTCAAGGATGGAATCATAAAATGCAGGGTCTTCATCTTTAATTTGACGAATCCCCTTTCCATAAAAAACCTTTTCAGACATATTTCACCAGAGACAATAAAAATTAATTAATCAGCCTTTAAAAACCTTATTGGCTATTTGTAACGCTTTATTGAATGGTTGCATTCCAGATGTTAAGAGAACAACTTTCAATACATCAATAACCTCATCACGAAGTACACCCAATTCCTCTTTTGCACTTTTAATTTGCTTTTCTGTTGCACGACTGTCTCCATTGGATGCTGCAATTCCGATTGCTATCAATTTTTGAGTCTTATAATCTAAAACTTTTCCATTCCAAACTGCATCATTTAAACCTACAATAGCTTGATACAATTCAAGATCCTCATTCTTTACAGTTTCCATACCTTTTCCATAGAATACTTCTTCTTTCATAATTAATCTCCAAAAATAAGTACATAAGTAAATCTAGATATATGTTAATAAAGTAAAGTATTTAATAATTTTGTAACTTTATGAGGGTAAAAAGTAACAAATTACAGGCATTGTTAAAAAAAAAAAATTAAAAAACATTAAATAAAAAGTACAAATTTATGGCGTTTATTAAAAAAAATTAAAAAACATTAAATAAAAAGTACAAAATTGTGGCTTTTATTAAAAAAAATTAAAAAACATTAAATAAAAAGTACAAATTTGTGGCGTTTATTAAAAAAAAAAAAATTAAAAAAATATTAAATTGGAAAAATAAATAAAAAGAGAGTGTTAAGGTTTGAATTTAAAAAAAAGATACTAAACCAAATAAACTAATCAAACAAAAGAAAAATTAAAGAAATAAACAAACAAAAGATGAAAAAGCAAAATAATCAAACACAGAATTGATTAAAAAAAGAAAATTAAGGATTACAAACCTTACATGGCTCATATCCTTGACTTATAGCATCACTTCGACTTTTGAAAGTCACCTTATTTTTATCAGAAATCTTCTTTCCCCATTGGCAAGTTGACTTATGGAACTTACAGGTGTTTGCACTGGCAACATATGATCCTGAACTTGAACTGGAAGAGCTATAGGAACTTGAACTAGAACTTGAACTGCTTGATGAAAATGTTCCATAAGTGTGACCTGTTGCATTTGGAGCCCAACTGTATGGATAAAACTCACTTGGAGGCATATACATTATCTCAGCAAGACCTTCCCTTAAAAGCATTTGATTAAGGTTCTTGCCATCCACAATAACAACAGCCAAAGTCCTTCCATACCTGTCATTGGATTTTTTATTATCAATATCAAGACTTACTTGCTTGTTAAGGCATAGCTTCTGAACGAAACGTTTTGAACAGATATAACCTTCAACACCACGTTCTGGAGTGTTTACTCCTACAAAACGTACACGTCCAACACCTTCCACATCAATTGTATCCCCATCAACAACATAGGTACATTTACCCTTTACTTCAGAATGACATTCAGTATTGTTATACTTATTCAAAATATCGCTGTTTGAGACTGAAGAATATTTTGAAAATGGAATGCTATGAGTAAATCCAGTTCCTGTGTATGCGCTAACAAAAGATAGGGCACTGACAGCCAGAATAAAAATAAGCAAAATGGATATAATGTGTTTTTTATTTAGTCTCATAATTTTCCCCCTTTAAAAACAAAACGACTTTATTACTATTATATAAACATTAATAACTTATAAAGATTTTTATTTGAATTTAAATTCAATTCACTTATAAAAAATAGTTAAACATGGTAAAAATAGTTTAAAAAAAAGATTAAAAAAAGATTAAAAAATATTAGAAAAAAGAAAAAAGAAATGCATTATTTAAATGCCAAATAGACTTGACATATTAGTTGAACCGTTTATTTGACTCATGTTTGAAAATCCAGTCATGTTGAATGGATTTAACAATAAACTTGCATCTATTTGTCCAGACATAAACATATAAGCCATAAAAATATATTCAACCAAAAGAATGATTAATTGAACAAGCCCATGTCTTTTAGCATTAGGATCTTTCCTTGTAATCAAATAAATAGCAAAGATAAATCCTAAAAATCCTCCTAAAATAGCTAAAATATACCCAATAACAATTGCAATTGTATGGTTTTCCTGTTTAGCAGGTCTTGGAGGCATATCTGGAGATATGAATGATGAATCTACTTGCTCAGCCTTACCCTCTTCATTCATCTTAAAAATTAAAAGATTAGGAAGTTCCTGATTTTCCACCATATAATCTGCATAGATTGCACCGCAATAAATACAAAAATCAAGACTGTCATCATTAATTTTTCCACAATTTGGACATTTTATAGCTGCCATTTTACCACATTCATTAAAATGAATCATTAATTTATCTTTAATATATAATTAAACTTATCCTAAAATAAATTTAAATTTTTTATTTATTTTCAAATTTTATCTTTTTCAGATAAAAATTTGAAGTTTTAATTTATATTTTAAACTTTATATTTTCAGT
>NZ_CALCYR010000266.1 GCF_937906425.1 uncultured Methanobrevibacter sp.
AAAATAAAAAAGCTTAGTTCATCCGACAAATCAATAATAAATATTTTAAAATTGTTTGACAATTCAAAAATTAATTTAAAATCAATGGATGATAAACTAAACAACAAGTCAACCATGAAAAAATTCATTAATAGTTACAGGGATTGGTTTTTAAAAGTTGAAAGAAAAAATACCTCCAAATCCTATTACATTGCAAAATATAGAAATTCCTTTGTTTTTTTAACCATTGCGCTTATGGTTTATTTGGCATTAACTTTTATTATTCTAGTAAATGATAATGAGGGTTGGAAAGATATCGATTATTTTTTGTAAATCCAGCAAAAAAGTATTACTCATTGTCATGGAAAAAATTCAAACTTCACCCACTAAAAAGCACAAAATAAGTTTAAAATATAACAATTAATTAAACAAAATCAGACTCCATATTACTATTTTTATTACATTTAAATAAAATTTTTAAAAAAACAAATTTTCATTATCAACACTTAATTTTTTTTCAGTACCTCCCCTTTTAAAAGGTAAAATTTAACGATATTGTCCGCTTGCGGACAAAAAAATTTTTTCACTTGAAATGCTTCTAAACTCTAAATAACAAACTGAGATAAATCTAATTTTAAAATAAAGAAATAATAAATCGAAATATTTAAATACTAGTATTTATATATATTATATATAGGTATAAGTAGCATTGGAGTAGTTATTATGGATGATATTGCTGTTAATGATTATTGTGGAAGATTGGAGTACGTTGAATTTGATGCAGGTATTCCTGAAGATCATTTTGTTCGTTTTGTTGTAAGTTTCGTGAGAAACTTTTTAAAATTCTTTAAATTAAATAATATTAAATTTACAAGTAATGATGAGAATAATAAAAGTTATTCATTAGTTAAATTAGCCGGTTTAATTTATTATGCTTTTACAGAGGGAATAACTGATGCTAAAAAGATTGAATATAATGCTAAATATAATAAACTTTACATTTACGCTGCCAATGGTATAGAACCATCCTACAAGACCATTGAAAACTTCATTGAAGAATGGGGAGACTTATTTGAATGTTTAGTAACCTACACCATTATTTTTGCTAAAATAGCAGGATTAACTGGTTTGGAACATGTTGCCTTTGATGGATCATTATTCAAAGCAGCAAATAATAAATTTAACGTACTTCACCGTGATGATGTGAGAACACTAATTAGATGGGTCAGTGGAAAAGTGGTGACTAATAGAGAGTTGAAAAAATTACGCAGACCTGCTAAAAAATTCATGGCACGTCTGGATTTAACCAATAAACAAAAATTAGACTTACTGAATACTATTGATGAACGATTTGATGAAACCGGTCAGAATACTGTTCCTGTTAATGATTATGATGCACGACATGTTACTGATAAAAAAGGAAAAAAGATTATCGGTTATAATATTCAAACAGCAGTGGATAATTCAACTAAAATGTTTTGTGCAATTCTTATTTCTAATCAGGCAACTGATCATGGACTGTTTCCTGAAATATTCAATAAAATGGTTGAAAATATTGGAATAATGCCTGAAGTCACCAGTGCTGATTCAGCATATCATGACTATGAAACACTACAGTTTATTGAAGATAATGATATAAAAGCCCTAATTGACAATACAAGAGCCGCTAAATTGCGTAATGGCAATGGAAGTAAAAAAATATTCCACAAAGACAATATGAATTTTGATTATGAATGTAACGCAATGAAATGCTATGCCAACAAACCATTATACTTCCAAGAAAATACATTCAGTGTTAATAATAAAACTGGTAAACTTGAAGTCCAATCCAAATATTATAATGAAGAAGCCTGTGCAGGCTGTATTTTTAAGCTCTGTTGCTGTAAAGGAAAGAAAAAACGTGAAGTTATAGTTTCAGGAGGTGAATTGGCATTAAAAATGGAAGAATCAATGTTAGATTATGAAAATATTTATGAATATATGAAAAGATTTTCCACAGTAGAACCTTTGTATGGCATATTGAAAACATTTTACCACATTGATGACATGTTAGCAAGAGGTAAATTTAAAAATACTAATAAATTAAATTTATGTGCAGGTTCTTTTAATCTTAAGAGATTATATACCTTACTTATGGAAATAAGTGGTTCATTAGTCGATTTTAATAAAGAATTTGAACATTTCCATGAAGAAACTGCGAAATTTATGAATGAAATAGAACAAGAAAAAGTTAAAGTGCATTACCCTATGGTAATATAGTCAGTATTGTTGAAAATTCTAAAAAAGTATTACTCAAAATGTTATTTTCCAACACTCTGAAAATTTAAGAATTAATATATTTATGAGGGTTCCGAAAAAGACAATTTTTTAAAAAAAAATTAAAAAAAAGTATTACTAATTTAACAAACTACCTCATAAATCATAATAATATAATACAAACCACACTAACATCACTAAAATTAAATAGAATTATTCAATAAAAATACTCATTCTATTGACAAAAAAATTTTTCATTTAAAATCAACTCAAATCAAATAAAATTATTTGTACCCTTTTAAAAATTATCAAAATTACTATTAAAAATATTTAAAACAGTTATATTTATATAGTAGAACTTACAGATATTATAATTAGATAATATTACATGTTGAGTGGTATTATGAGTGATATTGATATTAATGATTATTGTGGTCGATTCGAGTATGTCTCATTTGATAAAAGCATTCCTAAAGGCGATTTTGCTCGTTTTTTAGTACAATTTGTGAACTCTTTATTAAAGTCATTTAATCTAAATAATGAAATATTTCCTTCAGCTAAGGATAATAAAAAAGGATATGCAATGCATAAAATGGTATCACTAGTATATTATTCCTATTCCAATGGATTTACTAAAGCAAGTGTTATTGCAGACTTAGCAAAAAATCATACTTATTATAAATTTGTTGCTAATGGAATAACACCTGATGAAGACACTATAAACTTATTCATCAATAAATGGGGCAGTTTTTTCGATTATTTCATAGCATATACAGTTCAATTTGCTATAGTGTCCGGTTTAACAGATTTAAATACAATTTCAATTGATGGCACACCACTCAAAGCAGCCAACAATAAATTTAATGTCATCTATGAAAACGATGCAAAAACTTTATTAAACTATTATATGGGTTTCAGAGTCACAAACAAACAATTAAATAAATTACGATTCCCTGCTAGAAGATTCTTAAATCGTGAGGATCTTAGTAATTTAAAAAAAATTAATATTTTAAAAGACATATTGCGCAGATTTAAGCAAACTGATGAAAATACCATACCTATTAATGATATTGAAGCTATTCATTTGATAAATAAAGCAGGTAACCCTGATGTAGGTTATAATATTCAAACTGCTGTTGATTTCATGTCTAAAATGTTTATTTGCATCATGGCAACCGATAAAGCAACAGATCATTATCAATTTCCAGATGTTATTGAAAAAGCAATACAAAATATGGGTGAAATACCTGAAACAACAAACGTTGATGCAGGTTACAATACTCGACGAGTATTGGAACGTATTGAAGAAATTGGTTTAAATGTATTGATGGACAATAATCGTAGCGCAAAATTAAGAAATGGTCATAAAAATAACGATAAATTTCATAAAGACAATATGGAGTATAATTCAGAGGGAGATTACTTTACTTGTTACAATAATGAAAAATTAACCTATCAAAAAACTAACGTAAGATGGGATGAGAAAAAACAAGATTATATTATTGAACGTATTTATGCTAATAAGGAGGCTTGTTTTTCCTGTCCTTATTGTGAAAATTGCTGTTCAACTAAATATCGTAAAGTAGTCATTAGTGGTGGAATTTTAGCGTTAAATATGGACTTAAAAATGCAAGATTATGAGAATATTTTAAAATATATTACTCGATTTTCTACAGTAGAAGCTCCCAATGGTACTTTAAAAGTATTTTATCACATTAATGAGTTTTTATCAACTGGTAAAGTTAATATTCAGAATCGATTAAATTTATGTGGAGGTTCATATAATTTAATACGCATTTATAATCAATTAATGGAAATGGAGGATGTTAATAAGGATAATATTTTAGAAGTTACTAAAAAATTCTGTGATTTAACTAATGTTAGGATGCCTATTTGGAGAAGTATTAAGTTTCCATTTTCAGATGAGGTGTTACTTTTACCATACGTCTGTGAAAGTTGTAAAGTTGATGAATCTTTGAGGGATTATGAAAATTCTTTAGAGGATGTTCAAATAACTTTATCTGAGGCTTAATTTTACTTTTTTAAAAAAAGTATTACTTTTTTTTAAAATCATCTATTTTTCGGAAACCTCAAGCAAAAGTCCTGCAATCATTAATACAATACCATATTTGAGATATTTTCCAATTCCTCTTTTTGAAACAAACTTGCCTATTGGAAGCATTAACGATAAAGACATTATCAGATAAGCCAAATTGATTGCATGTAACATTTCAGCTGTCAAATCCAAATTTGAGGCTATTGTTGGAAGTGCTACTGTAACCATGTTGCCTATGAACTGAACGCAGAACATCAGCAGGCATCCGAGTATTATGACCCATTTGTCTTCAGCTTCTTTTTTCATAGATATCAATATTGGAATGTTGATTAGTTTAAAGTAATAATGTAATTATTAATAATATAATTAAAAATGATTGGGGATTGGGGATTGGGGATTG
>NZ_CALCYR010000267.1 GCF_937906425.1 uncultured Methanobrevibacter sp.
GTTTATTTAATTAAATAATTTTATATTTTTTCTCTTAAAATTAAAATTGTATTTAAAAAAAGAGTTGTTTATTTAAGTATTTTTTTTATTAAAAATTAAAATTGTATTTATAAAAAGAGTTGTTTATTTAAGTATTTTTTTTATTAAAAATTAAATTATTATTTAAAAAAAGAAAAGAAGGGGATAAATTCCCCAATTTAAATTTATTCAATCAAAGTTCCAAAGTTTCTAATGAATAAGAAATTCAAAAGGTCTAAATTGATATTAATTTTCATTGGATTGAATTCAATATTAATCTTTTCAAATGCATTGAATTTAATTAATTCCTTTGAGAATTCATTTATTCCAATTTTCTTATTAAATCCATTATTGATAGGGATATTATTTTTATTTATATTTTTTACAATATTCTCTTTTATGGATTTAACTAATGATTTTAATTTTCTATTCTCATTTAAACCTTTTTTCAATAGGCTCTTTTTCAAGGATTCTTTTTTCAATATATTGGTATTCAATGAAAGATTTTCTGTCCTATCAATCTCTAAATTCTTGTCCAAGTCTCTTTTGTCCTTATTTTCTTTTATTGTATCAAGACTTAGGTCTTTTGGATTTTTGTTTTGATTAAAGAAAATGCTTAAAAAAGTCTTTTTCTCATTGACCCTAATTTCATTTTGAGTCTCCTCGCCAGTTTCAGTATTCACTGCAGTGATATTGTAGCTTCCCGGATTTAGGTAAATGTTGAATATAGCCTGTCCTTCCTCATTGGTTTTTCTGCTGTACCAAGCGTCAGCTACCTTGAATCTGATTCTTGTATTCTTTAAAAGATTTCCATCGCCGTCATAGGCATTGACATAAAATGCCGCAGGACTATTATAATCCTTTTCAATGTCTTTTCCACTTATTGAGTGGATGACGCTTATTTTTGAGTTGCTGCCTGATTGATTGTAATAGGAATCTCCCTCAAAGATAATTATTACATCATAGTCTCCATAATCAAGATTTATGTCAAGGCTTATTATGCCTTCATTGTTGGTGTAGCGCTCATAATCTTCCTTATCTAAATTAGATTCTTTTATGTAAATCAATAGCTTTTTGTTTGGAATCGGATTATTGTTTTCATCAACTAGACTAATGTTTAATTTCCTTGAGTCTCCCTTGACTTTTTCAAGATCCTCAACAATGATGCGGCTTTGACTGTAAGTTTGGTTTGATTCACCACTTCCAATTACTATTAAAGTTCCTTTAAATTCTGCATAATTATATTGTATGTTTCCATAGAAAACTACTGAATAATTATAGATTCCTGCACTTAAACCGTATACCTTTAATGAAGTGCTATTGTTTGTAATTTGTGATACATATGTTTTGTTGTTTATTGTAGTTTTTACAATAGCTTCATCGCATGGAAGGTAAATATTGATTATTGCTATATCTCCCTCATAAATGCTGTTTGCACTTGCACTGAGTTCAATATCCTCTTTTTCAGATTCAAGCACAGTTATTATTTTAAATTCTGAAACATCATTATACATGGCATTTGACTGGACATATGCTTCTATTGTGTAGGTGTTGGCAGCTAAATTGCTGTAAGTGATTTCCTCATTTGGATAAATGCTTTTTGTTTCACCATTGAACTTGATTGTAACCGGAATGCTAAGATCATTGTTGTTGGCATCCTTAAGTATGACTGTAATTGTCAGGTTTTCATTTGTGTTAAGGCTGTTTTTATTTGTTACAATTGTTAAATAAAGATTTTCCTTTTCAATTGTAATTGTTTTTCTTATTGATGATGGGTTTAAATCATCGCTTCCAAGATATGAGACTGTTATCATATGGCTTCCAGGATTTAGATTGAAATCAGCAAATTCTGCACTGTTCAAGCTTGCCTGTCCATTTTTTATGCTAACTGTGTAGGTCTTGTTGTCGATTTTGAAAATAAGATTTCCTGAGTTGACAGCTGTACCCTGATTGCTTAATATTGCTATGATTTCAGTTTTATTTACACTTGTTATCTGGATTAGAGTGTCTTTAGGGTCACTTTCCCCATAGGTGGTAAATGCCTTGAGACATGCAACCTGTCCTGTATAATAATGGCTTCCAGGAGTTTCATTGTCACCATAGGTGTAATTGTAGTCTGACAGGTCTATCCAATTGTTCCCATCAAAACTGATGAATGAGACTCCCTCATGGAAATGTTTTCTTGAAGCTCCATATTGATTATATTCATCAATGCAAAAGTCGGCGTCTCCATTACAATGGAATTTTAAGGCTATTCTAAAGATATCTCCCTTTTTAAGCGGAATCAAATTGTCGAAATTGATTGTAAAGTATCCTGGAACACTTGTTCCACTTTGACTATGTTTCAATTCACCGTTTACATAAACATTTGCCTCCCAATCTGTTGTCTTATTGAAATAGGTCGCAAATGCTGCAAGATTATCATCACCTTCAGAGGTGAACTGATTTGCAAAGTAAATTGTGTCCTGGCCTGTTACAAAATAATCTGTAAAGCTGTTGTAATCATATTGGTAATTCCTGTTGAACCTGATTGTGTCATTCAATATGAATGTGAATGAATTATAAGGGTAGTCATTTACCTTAAGCAAGGTATGGTCGTAGTAGGAAACGTATCCATATCCTCCATTGCCCCATTTGTTATCTCCATAACTGTTTTTGATAATCCATGCTCCGTCTCCAGGTGCTGCTGTCTTGAAATTGCTTCTGGAATAGCTATCGTCCCATCCAACTACACAGACTGCATGGTTTCTGTCCTTGTCACTGTTTACATAGTATCCATAGGTGTTGCTGTTGTAGTAGCTGCCTGAAAAGTCCATATAGATTTCAGTTGCAATTCCTCCATATTTCATGATTGCTTCTTTTGCCTTTGCATTGTCTGTATAGGAGGATCTCTGAATGTATAGTATGTTTTGAACATGCATTACGCTGTTTAGAATAGGTGCAATTATGTCCCAGTCATCTGTAGGGTCCATACTTGCATTTACAGGTCCAAGCCAACTAGTCAGATAACCTACAGACATTGGATAGAATCCTCCCTCATTTGTTTCATAAGCCCATCCATAATCTGAGTATGATTGTGCCAAATCCTTTAGATTTCCTTCAGACAATAGGTATTCTGTACCTGTTGCCTTTAGGATACAGGATTCAAGGGCTGCTATGGTTGCGAATGCCCAACAGTTACCGCTATTGAATTGGTCCTTCAATTGACTCACATATCCATAGCTTCTTAAGTCATATTTGGAAGGAAGTGAACCTGTATAGCTTGAATTGTAGACCATCATATCATATGCATCGCTTCCAATGAACTGTTCAAGATAGTCTGATTCATAGAGGTCATCCTCCTTATCAGCCCGGTTGTTTTGATAATTCACATTTTTAATGTTGCTGTTGCTGTTGATGTAGGACACTATTGCTCCTCCAAGGCCACTGGCTATATTGTTTGAGTATGTACCTCCATTAACTGAAAAACTGCTTAGGTTATCTGCAAATACTCCTGCACCATTACGTGCAGTGTTTGCATTGAAATTGGAATTGCTTATTGTTAGATTGCCGTACATTGCATATATTCCAGCACCGGCATAGCTTACATTATTTTGGGTGAAATTGCTGAGACTAACAAGAATGCTTGAACGGAGACTTGCAATTCCCGCTCCTAAACCTGCAGAGAGATTGTTGAATTGGCAATTGCTTATGTTTCCACTTGACTTAAAGAGATAGACTCCAGCTCCGCCATCATAATTGGATTTGTCATTTTTAAAGATACACTTGTCCAAGCTTAATTTTGTGCCGTTTAATGCAGCTATGGATCCTCCGCCGTTGTCTGCCACATTGTTTTCAAATATGGTGTTTGAGATGTTTACTGTACTGTTTTCAGTGTAAATTGCACCTCCATATGCAGCATAGTTGTTTTTAAATGTACAGTTGTCAATAAGGATTCCCCTTGCTGATGAGCCTCCGAACATGTCCCAAAGTTCATCCATAAATGATGAACCTGACATGCATTGCTTGATTGCTCCACCATAGGAATTCTCATAGTAATAGTTTCCTTCCTGTTCTATTGGAGCTCTGCCACTGTCAAATATTGTGTTTGTGGCATTTATCAGTCCTCCTGTACTTACTATATGAATGTTTTTTAGGGTTATTCCTATGAATGTCATGTTGGAACCCCCTTCAAAGAATGTTCCGCTGCCCGTATATTCAATAATTGTTGTATCCGGATTGCTTCCCTCAATTGTCATGGCAGATGAGGAGAATGAGAATCCTGAACTTGCTGGGGAGGATGTGGTATAGCTTCCAGGAGCAAAAACATACCTTGAGTATCCGCTTAGTCTTCCGGAACTTAAGTATTTGTATGGGCTTGACTGGCTGCCGCTTCCGTCACTTGCAGCTGAAGCGTCAAAATAAACCGTTCCGCTGTCTCCCATTATTTCAATATTCTCATTTGAGGAAATGGTATTGCTGTTAATGTCTTTTGATTGACTCTTGATATTTTCTGTATTTTTATCTAAATCATCATATCCATTATTATAATTCAAATTGATGTCTGTCTCTTGGATATAATTAATCTCTGTTTCCGGATTTATTATATCATTACTTGATTCATTTGTGATAATTTCACTAGCAAAGCTAGTTGGAATTAGAATTACTAATATGAATAGGGATATTAGAATAAAAAATTTGCTTGTTTTTTTCATTTTTTTCTCCTTACTAATAGTTTATAATATATATTATGTTTATATTTGATTTACCTAAATATATATTTTATAGTAAAAATTATTAAAGTCATTTTGATTAAATGCTTTAAAAATGATTTTTAAATTTTAAATTAAAATTTAATGTTTTAATCAGTAGAAAATAATATAAATTTATTAGAATTTTTTTATAGTTTTTTTATAGTTTTTTTTATAATTTTTTTTATAATTTTTTTTATAATTTTTTTTATAATTTTTTTTAGAATTTTTTTATAGTTTTTTTTAGAATATTTTTTTAGAATTTTTTTTAGAATTTTTTTTTATAATTTTTTTTATAATTTTTTTTTAGAATTTTTTTTATAATTTTTTATAGTTTTTTTATAGTTTTTTTATAGTTTTTTTATAATTTTTTTTAGA
>NZ_CALCYR010000268.1 GCF_937906425.1 uncultured Methanobrevibacter sp.
TTTATTAATTTATATTAATTTATATTAATTTTTTTAAATTTTTATTAAATATTAATAATTTTTAATAGTTTTAAATCATATTTACAGATATTTATTGATTTAGGTAGATTTAAATGGAGTTTATGAAATCAGCAATTGAAGCGATATTGGATAACATACGTGATGCAGAAGATTATTTGAATGAAGAAGATGTGGCTAATTTTATAGAAGTGATTACTACTGCAGACAATATTTTTGTAACTGGTGCAGGCAGGTCAGGACTTGCAGCTAAGGCATTTGCAATGAGATTGATGCACTTAGGTTTAAGTTCCTATGTTGTGGGAGAAACAATTTCACCGGCGATTAATGAGGGAGATTGTATTTTGGCAATTTCCGGTTCTGGAGAAACCAATACAATTGTTACTGCAGCAAAAATCTCTAAAAAAAGAGGAGCAAAGGTTCTTGCTTTAACTTCCTATCCTGAAAGTAGTTTAGGCAAATTGGCAGACGCTGTTATTCTTGTTAAAGGAAGAACAAAAGTTGAAGTTGATGACGAAAACTATCTTAAAAGACAAATTAAAGGAAACTATACTTCCCTTACTCCACTTGGAACTGCATTTGAATTAACTTCATTGGTTTTCCTTGATGGTATGGTAAGTGAATTAATGGAAACTATGGGAAAAACCGAGCAGGACTTGAAAAACAGACACACTGTTTTAGAATAATCCCTTAAGGTTTTTTTAATTTAATTTTTCTTTTTTTCTTTTTTATTCTTTTTTACTTTTTTTACTCTTTTATATTATTTTTTAGCTATTCTTATTCTTTTTTACTTTTTTTTACTTTTATTTATTATTTTTTAGCTATTTTTATTCTTTTTTTACTATTTTTTCATTTTTTAAATTATTATTAATTATTCTTTATTTTATTTGTAATTTTTAATCATATGAACAAGTTTTATTCTTTCATAAATCTTTAATTTGCTTATAATTTTTAAAAAAGACTTTTTTTAATAGTTTTAGAAAATTATTTATACAATTGATATGTAAAATATTTATATTTATAAATGATTTTTTATTCAATACTTAAGGTAATAATATGGAAAAGAAAACTTCAATTATATTGGTTATTCTCATTGCTTTAATTGCATGCGGTGCAGCTATTGCATTGTTTGCTTCACCTTCATCCATTTCTGATGAAGGAAATCATACAATAACTGATATGGCAAACAGAACAGTTAGCATTCCCAGTAGTGTCGATAGGATTGTTGCTACAAGTCCTCCAATGACTACAATTATCTATATGTTGGCTCCTGAAAAATTGGCTGGTGTTAACTTCCAATGGACTGATGAAGAGCTTACATATGTTCCGGATCAATATAAGGATGCATTTCCAGTAATTGGCGGTTGGTTTGGAAGTCAAGACGGAAATTATGAAGAATTTATAGCTGCTGAACCTAATTTTGTTGTCGAATCAATTGACGAAGGAATGGGTGTGGATTTATCCACTGTTGAAGAACGTCAGGAAAAATTCGGTTCCCTTCCTGTAGTTGCTGTTACAGACAATACAAATGTTACAAAAATCGGTTCCACAATTGAATTCATGGGTAAGATTTTAGGTGCTGAGGATAAGGCAAGCGAACTTATTGACTTCAATAATAAGTATTTGTCTGAAGTTAACAGCACTGCAAGCAGCATTCCTGAAAGCGAAAGGAAATCTGTTTACTATGCTTCAGGTGAGGATGGTTTATCCACTTATGCCAGTGGAGCATCACACGGTCAGTTGATTAATTTGGTCGGTGGTAAAAACGTTGCAGACACTGAAGTTCAGAATACAGGCAGTGAATTGACAGTTTCCATTGAACAGGTTCTAAGCTGGAATCCTGATGTCATCATAGCTACTGATGAGGATTTCTATAATAATGTTTATAATGACTCAAAATGGGCTAGTGTGAAGGCAGTTAAGAACCATCAGGTTTATATTTCTCCACAGTCTCCATTCAAATGGTTTGACAGACCACCGGGTGCCAATATAATTATTGGAGTTCCTTGGACTGCTAAGGTTATCTATCCTGATCAATATTCAAATATTGATATGCTTGACGCTACTAAAACATTCTACAGTAAGTTTTATCATTATGATTTAAGTGACGACCAGGCAAAAGACATTTTAATCTCATCTGGTATGAATGAATCAGACCTGTAGTCTTTGGAAATTATTTCCTACTTTTTTTATTTTTTTTATTGGGAAAATTGTTTTTAGAAGTTTATTTATTTAAATTTTAGAATGGAAATTGTTTATTTAAATTTTATTTAATTATTTTTTTTATTTTTAGGAATGGAAATTGTTTATTTAAAATTATTTTGTTTTTTTGGCAAAATTACGATTGAGGATTTGTTATTTTTTGTTTTTTGGCAATTATGATTAATGATTTGTTATTTTTTGTTTTTTGGCAATTATGATTAAGGATTTGTTTTTATGAGTGAAAATCAGACTTCAACATTGGATAAGTGGGCTATTTATTTATTGCTAATTGTA
Source organism: uncultured Methanobrevibacter sp. (assembly GCF_937906425.1). GTDB lineage: Archaea > Methanobacteriota > Methanobacteria > Methanobacteriales > Methanobacteriaceae > Methanobrevibacter. The sequence continues at coordinate 2,515 of NZ_CALCYR010000268.1, forward strand.
TTGCCAATATTTCTTTTCTTTGTTTCATTTATGTTAGGCAGATATCCTGTAGCTCCTATTGATGTAATAAAAACCATTCTTAGTCCTATTTTTCCATCATTGGCAGTTTCCCCTGAACTTAATTCAATTGTATTTACAATACGCCTTCCACGTATTATGGCTGCACTTCTTGTTGGTGCTGCATTGTCAATTGCAGGTGCTTCCTTCCAGGGAATATTTAAAAACCCTCTTGTCTCCCCTGACCTTTTAGGCGTATCCATGGGTGCTGGTTTTGGAGCGGCCATTGCAATTCTCATGAATATGGGAAATGCATTGATTCAATTGTGTGCATTTATTTTCGGTATTATTTCAGTCTCAATCACTTATGGTATTTCAAAGGCCTACAAGGCTGGAGGAATTCTTCTTCTTGTACTTTCAGGTACTGCAGTTTCTGCATTCTTCAATGCTTTGATATCAGGTACCAAGTTTATGGCGGATCCATATGACAAATTGCCTCAAATTACCTATTGGCTTATGGGCAGTCTCTCTGCAGTCAATTTTGATAAGTTGGCAATGATTATTATTCCTCTAGTTATTGGAATAATTGTCATTTTGGTTTTAAGGTGGCACTTGAATGTATTGGCTATGGGTGATGAGGAAGCCCAATCATTGGGATTAAATCCAAACAATCTTAGATTGATTATTATTGTGGCATGTACCTTGGTTACCTCTGCAGCAGTATCCATTAGCGGAATTATAGGTTGGGTAGGTCTTGTTGTACCTCACATGACTCGTATAATTGTTGGACCTGACCACAAGATACTTTTACCTGCATCCTTAAGCATTGGAGCAAGTTTCCTGCTCTTGATTGACAATATTTCAAGAACTTTCATTTCAATTGAAATTCCTATCGGTATTTTAACTGCAATTGTAGGGGTTCCTTTATTCCTTTATTTGCTTAGAAGAGGTTACTCCGAATGGAATTAATTATTTAGACATTTAATATTATTTATTTAATTAAAAAATAATTTATTAGACTTTACATTTGTTTATTTGTTTAGAAAATAATTTATTAGACTTTACATTTGTTTATTTGTTTAGAAAATAATTTATTGGGCTTAAAATTTATATTTATTATTTATTATTTATTCATTTATTTACTTAGAAAATGGCCTATGAACTTAATTGATGTGGTGATATTTTGACAAAACTGGTTGAAGTTAAAGATGTTTCTTTTTCCTATGACAAGGATTCTCCAATTATATTTGAAAACATTAACTTTTCAATTGATAAGGGGGATGTTTTATGTATTCTAGGACCTAACGGTACTGGTAAAACTACATTGATTAAAACCTTGAACGGTCTTCATGAGGTAAATTCAGGCACTGTAAGCCTTAATGGAATTAACATTAAGGAACTCTCCTTCAATGACATTGCAAAGATAGTAGGTTACATTCCCCAGGGGCATGTTCCATCATTTCCATTTACAGTATTTGATGTGGTCCTGATGGGAAGGTCTCCATACATTAATCTTTCAGCCTCTCCAAAGGATGAGGATGAGGAGATTGCATTAAATGCATTAAAGACTCTTGGAATTGAAGATCTTAAGGACAAGAGTTACACTAATTTAAGTGGTGGGGAACGTCAATTGGTATTTTTGGCTAGAGTTCTTGCCCAAGAGCCGGATCTTCTTATTTTGGATGAGCCTACAAATCACTTGGACTTTGGTAATCAGATAAAATTGTTGGAGATTATTGAACAGTTGTCTGATTTGGGTCTTGCGGTTATTATGTCTTCACATTATCCAGACCATGCATTCCTGGCAGCTTCCAAGGTTGCTATCATGAAGGACAAGACATTCATTGGCTTTGGAAGTCCTGAAGAGGTTCTGACTGAGGAAAACTTGCATGAGGCATATGGAATTGATGTTAAACTGGTTGAGCTTGAGGACAATAGAAAGATTTGTGTTCCTTTAAAGACTAATTTGGAATTGGTAATGACCAATTACTCTAAAAAATACTCTAAAGAAGTTTAAAAGTTTTATGGGACATTTATTGTCTTGATAGTGTTTTTATTTGTTTTAAATAATTCAGAATTTTCATTAAATATTTTTAAATAATATTATCTTTATCAAAAATTTTATTAAATTTAAAAATTAATCTTATTATATAACTTGATTTTATATAATTTTTTTAAATATTTTTAAATTGGAATTAATTTTAAATTTTTTTTTAAGAATTTAATGTTAAAATAAAATTTAAAAGATATTTTTAAAAGTTTTTTAAAGATTTTAATGTTAAAATTAAGTTTAAAAATTAAATTTAAATGATATTTTTAAAAGTTTTTTAAAGATTTTAATCTTAAAATGAAATTTAAATTTTTATTAAAATTATTGAATTTGTATAAAAATTAATATTAATTGTTTATTTACTAAAAGGTGTTAAAATGGTAAGTATAGAAGATTACGAAGAACAATTAGCTAAAGCTGGTGAATTCCACGGAGAAATTTGTGGTGGAATAGCTATTGGTACTAAATTAGCAATGTATGGTATGGAATTAATGGGTTTTGAATTAAATCAACGTCATAAAGATTTAATAGTTTTCTTGGAAATCGACAGATGTATGTCTGATGCAGTTCAATCAGTTACCAAATGTTCCATGGGAAAAAGATCTTTAAAACAAATGTATTATGGTAAATTCGCTGTAACTTTCTATAATATGGTTACTGGTGAAGCTATCAGAGTTTCTGATGCTGATGCTAATAAGCAAGAAAAGAAAAGAGAAACTCGTGACGAAATGATTGAAAGATTTAAAGTAACTCCTGCTGAAGAATTATTCAATGTTGAAAAAGTTCATGTGGAATTAAAACCTTCTCAAATGCCTGGAAAACCACACACCAGTGTATTTTGTTCATGTTGTGGAGAAAAAATCACTGACGGCCGTCACTTAAACCGTGGTGGAAAACCTGTCTGTATTCCATGTGCAGAAGGAGCTTATTACGAAATAATTGAAGACTAAATTTCTTTTTTATAGTTTATTCTTTATTATTTTCTTTTTTTCTTTTTTCATTTTCACAAATTTTTAATATTTTTTTAAGAAAAATTTAAGACTGTATAAAGCCTATCGTGTATAATTTATTATTGATGAGAATATTGCTTGTAGAAGATGAAGAAAAACTTTCCTCGGCTCTTGTGGAGATTTTTAAAAAACATCAGATGGAAGTTGATGCAGTTTTTAACGGTAACGATGCCGTTGAGTACGCGTCAAACGAAATTTATGATGCCCTTATTCTTGATTTGATTCTTCCTGGGCTTGACGGACTTTCTGTGCTTCGTGCCATTCGGGATTCAAAGAACAATGTTCCGATTATGCTTTTAACTGCAAAAGATGATGTTTCTGACAAAGTTGCTGGTCTTGATTTTGGCGCGGACGATTATATGACAAAGCCTTTTTCCACGGAAGAACTTTTGGCACGCGTTCGGGCTCTTACACGGCGCAAGGGCGAGTTACGAGAGGATTCTCGGCAATTCGACAACCTTATTCTAAACTCAAAAAACTGTGAACTCCAGTCACTCGACGGAAAAGCTATCAAACTTTCTTTAAAAGAATATAAAATTCTTGATATACTATTTGAACATCCTCATCAAATAATTACAAAAGAACAGTTGATTGACAAAATTTGGGGTGGCGACAGCAATATTGAATACAACAATGTCGAAGTCTACATTTCATTTATCAGAAAAAAAATCGAAAATCTTGGAGTTTCTACGCGCATAAGGACGGCTCGTGGCATAGGCTACTCCCTTGAAGATTCCTCCCGTTAATCTGTAGAATAAAATTGATGGAAGAAATCAAGCGGCTTAGGCGGGTTATAACTTTTCTCTCAACATGTATTATGGCTGTTATAATGCTAGTTATAATCGTCATACTTAATCTGACTGTAACTTTAAGACTCTATAAAAAAATATATGACTATCTTGATATTATGGCCGAAACGCAAGAAAAAAATCTTGACTTCTCTTTAAATGAATCAAATAAAAAAGGTGAGGACATTTTTAGCAATAATCAAATTCCTTATCTTTTAAATTCTGAAGTGCAGTTTTTTGATGGCACTATAGCAAATTTAAATTCTGTTCCGAGCGAATCGCTGGCAATTTATTTTTATCCGGGACTTTTTGACTACAAAATAGTTTTTAGTCAAAAAATTGTCCCAAGCGACAAAGAAATTAATGTAATAAAAAAAATTGTGCAACATGGCAAGAGTAGAGTAAGAGAAAGAGGAATTTTTCATAAAATCGTGCAGCAAGATGATGAATCTGTTCTTGTGTGCATAACCAATCGCATTGCAGAAATACAAACTCTTCATCTTTTTTATGGAATATCGATTATAGTCTATGCTTTTAGCGTTGCAATCACTTTTTTAGTGTCTCTTGGAGGTGCTAGAAAAATCACTAAGCCGATTCAAGATGCATTTGAACGGCAAAAGGCTTTTATTGCGGACGCTTCCCACGAACTTAGAACCCCCATTTCTGTAATTGAT
>NZ_CALCYR010000269.1 GCF_937906425.1 uncultured Methanobrevibacter sp.
AGACTGGATTGTTTAATTATTTATTTTAGTTTTTAATTTTTAGTTTTTAAAGACTGGATTGTTTAATTATTTATTTTAGTTTTTAATTTTTAGTTTTTAAAGACTGGATTGTTTAATTATTTATTTTAGTTTTTAATTTTTAGTTTTTAAAGACTGGATTGTTTAATTATTTATTTTAGTTTTTAATTTTTAGTTTTTAAAGACTAACTGCATTAATTATTAATTATTTATTATTTTCAAGGTTATAACATGAATAAAAGTAAAAAATGTGTTGAGAAGGATTTGGCTCATATTTGGCATCCTGCTTCTCAGATGAAGGATTATGAGGATTTTCCTCCTATTGTCATAGACCATGGGTCTGGGGTTCATCTTTATGATGTTGACGGAAATGAATATACGGACATCATAAGCTCATGGTGGTGCAATCTTTTAGGGCACTGCAATGAGGAGGTAAGTGAAGCTCTCAAGGCTCAAGTCGATGAGCTTGACCATGTTCTTTTTGCTAATTTTTCACACAAGACAATCATAGAGCTTTCCCAGCGCTTGATTCGTGTCATGCCTGAGGGAATCGAGAAGTTCTGTTTTGTGGACAACGGTTCCGCTTCAGTTGAATGTGCACTGAAAATGGCATTTCAATACTGTCAGCAAAATGGCTATGAGGAAAAGAGGCGCTTCATGTGCTTTACAGATGCTTATCATGGAGAGACATTGGGGGCATTGTCTGTAGGTGCACTTGATGAGTATTCAAAGGTTTTTGAACCTATAATGCTTGATACAATCAAGGTTCAAGCTCCGGATTGTTATAGGTGTCCATATGCTAAGGATAGGGACAATTGTGAATGCGAATGTTTTGAACATGCAGAGCATGCCTTTGAGGAATATGGTCATGAGACTTGTGCAATGATTGTTGAGCCATTGATTCAGGGAAGTGCTGGAATGAAAATCTATCCTCCATTATATCTTAAGAAATTGAGAGCCCTCTGTGATGAATATGATGTTCTTCTTATAGCTGATGAGATTGCAACCGGATTCGGCAGAACAGGAAAGTTCTTTGCAGTTGATCATGCAGGAATCACTCCGGATATAATGTGTGTTTCAAAGGGACTTACAAATGGATATATGGCAATGGCGGTTGCATGTACAACAGATAAGATTTATGATGGATTCTATGGAGAGTATGCAGATAATATTGCATTCATGCACAGTCATACCTATGCAGGAAATCCATTGGCTGCAAGTGTGGCAAATGCAACCCTTAAGGTATTGGAAAGGGATAATGTAATTGAAAATCAGAAGGAAAAGGCAATTTGGTTAAACAAGAGATTTCATGACTATTTTGATAATAATCCAAATGTTGGTGAAATCAGGCAGATGGGCTTGATAAATGCAATTGAACTTGTGGAGGATAAAAAAACCAAGAAAGGCTTTGATTCTGATTTGAGAATAGGCTATAGGATTTATAGAAAGGCATTGGAGAGAGGGCTTATGTTAAGGCCACTTGGCAATGTGATGTATTTCAATCCTCCTTTGGTTATAACTGAGGAAGAGTTGGAACAATCCCTTGAGATATGTAATTGGGCAGTTAATGCCGTATTGGATGAATTAAAATAGTTTTTAATTAGTTTTACTATTTTTAATTTAATATTTTTGTTTTTATTTTAGCTATTTTTTTATTTTTTTAGTTATTTTTTTATTTTATTTTTAGCTGTTTTTTTATTTTAGCTATTTTTTTATTATTTTTTTATTATTTTTTATTTTATTTTATTTTTTATTTTATTTTTTATTTTTAGCTATTTAATCTATTTTTAAGTTTTAATTTTCTTTTTTTTATTTTATTCT
>NZ_CALCYR010000270.1 GCF_937906425.1 uncultured Methanobrevibacter sp.
TAATAATCAATTTAAGTTTTTTTTTAATTTTTTATAAAAATTCATTCTTATTTGTTAATTTAAAGAATTCTTATCACTTTTTTTCAATGTTTTATATAAGTTTTTATATTTTGGATAAACTTTATATAAGATTAAAAAGAGAATATATATTGGCTAGACTGGAGGGTTAGGAGTCCTCTGTAAGCACAAATCTCCTTAGGTGTGGTCGAAATTTAGGAGGCGGCATTTGGATTTAGTTATGGCCTAAAAAGTTGATATAGAAGCTTCGTCCTGCAGGATCAATGGTGATAGAGGTTTTACTGGAGGGTAATTCAAAACTATCTTTGTTGTGGGAACGTGTCAGGCCTGGAAAGGAGCAGCTCTACCATTTACAGCTGATGCTTGCAGAACCGCGAGGTGGAGTTAATTTTTTAGATAACCATAATTGATGAAGATTGTCCACTCCTTTATGTGCCGTTTAGTTTGCTCTTTTTTATTAGTTTAAATCAATTTTAACTATTATTTATGTATATATTATAAAAAAGAAAAACTTTATATGTTAGATTAAACAAAATAAGAATTGTTGCAATTCAGTGCAATATATTTAATTTTCTATTTTTTTCATTTGTAAAGTCGGGATGGCCCAGCCTGGTACGGCGTCGGACTGCTAATCCGATGGTCAATAGACCTCCGGGGTTCAAATCCCCGTCCCGGCGCTTATTTTACTTTTTTTACTAATTTTAATTCTTAATTATTTTTTATTAATACTTTCTTTACTAATTTTAATTCTTAATTATTTTTTACCAATACTTTTTTTAAAATGAGTTTATTTTGTTTTAAGGCATTATTTTAATTTTATTTAGAAAAATAGTTATTTTAATTCACTTTAAGTTAAGAATTTTAATTTAATTAAAAAAATAGTCATTAATAATTAAATTAACAACTATTAAATTAATTAAATTCTTTTTAAGTCTTTTTAAGGAATGTTTTATTTAAATTTGGTCTAAAAACTAAGTGCACTGTATTTTCCTTTCAATGTATAGCTATTTACATTCCAATTCTTAATAACTCCAAAGGTATTTTTTGAACTGGTTGTGTCTGCAACCACCCATGTGTTATTTACTAAAACCTGAGCCCAAACATGTCCTGAAACATATCCTGAAGTGAATTTGCAGTTTTGTCCATGTACATATCTTGCAGGGATTCCTGCAGCTCTGGTAAGTGCAACAAGCAAATGGCTTTGGTCTACACAATTTCCTGATTTTGAACTTAAGGTTTTTGTTGCTCCTTTTAAGCTATTTGCATATTTTTTATAGCTTACATAGTCACGAACCCAATTAAAAATATTTTTTGCCTTGTCATAATCGGTTTTCAGGGATTTTGTTAATTTATTTGACAAAAGTTTTATTGCAGTATTCTTGACCTGACAGTTTTTGGTACTGGCCAAATATTTGCTTAGGGATTCTCCCAAATACTTTTCATTTAATATGCAGGCTTTCAACAATGCAGTAGACGCTTTTAATGTGGTTTTTGCTGTTGTTTTAGTTGTAGTGTTTGTTTTGCTTGTGGTATTTGTTTTTTTACTTGCAGTTGTAGTGTTTTTGCTAGTGCTTTTTGTACTGTTAGATGCTGAAAGCTTAACATTTACATTTGAAGTTCCGCTAATCTTAACACTTACGCTGCTGGTATTTACTGCAATGTTTCCAGTATTTGTTTTGTTAATGTTTAAGACGCTTTTGCTCGGATCCAATCTGTCTGCAATGCCCTGTAGGATGGATTTGATTGAATTCAAGGTAGTTTCCATTAAACTGGTGCTTGTTGTATTGTTTGTGCTGCTAGTTTTGCTTGTATTTGTACTTGTTTTTGTAGTGCTTGTTGTTTTTGTACTGTTTGTTGTTGTTTTGCTTGTACTGCTTGTTTTTGTTGTATTTGTTGTTGTTTTAGCAGTGGTTTTTGTTGTATTTGTTGTTGTCTTTGCAGTGGTTTTTGTTGTATTTGTTGTTTTGCTTGTTGTTGTGTTGGTTTTTTTACTTGTATTTGTTGTAGTATTTGTTTTTGCCTTTAAGGCGTCAAGCTTTGCCTTGATCTTGTTTAAATCCAAATCATTTAACTTAATGGAACTTGGGAATTTGCCGCTTTGATTGTATTGGTCCAAACATTTGCTGAAAGCCAATACCATTTGATTGTATGGAATGTTTCCTTTAGAGCTTGTAACCCAATTTGGAGCTCTTTTGTTTTTTTCAATGAATTTCATTGTCTTTCCTGCAAGCTGTCCATATTCCGTTTTGTTAATTGTTCCATTAATTGACTTTATATTTGTATTTGCATATGATTTATTGACCAATTTGGTATTTATATCTACCTTTGTCTTGTTAGTGCTGTTTATTGCCTTTGAAAGGAGATATAAATATTCTGTTGTAGTGTAATTATGATTACTTATTGAAATGGTGCTTTTTAGTTTACCATTTTTATTTACGTAATTCATAAATGTGGTGGAAGCTTTTGCCAAGGTTTTAACATTCATGCTAACTGTTGTGTTGGTTTTCTTTGTTGTGTTTGTTGTTGTCTTTGCAGTGGTTTTTGTCGTATTTGTTGTTTTCTTTGTTGTGTTTGTTGTTTTGCTTGTTGTTGTGTTGGTTTTCTTTGTTGTGTTTGTTGTTTTGCTTGTTGTTGTGTTTGTTTTCACTGAAGAGCTTGACAATGGAACTTTTTCCTTAAGCAAGCTGTCTCCAGTGCTAATTTCATTAGTCTTTTCAAGGTTTATTCCATCTAAGCTTTGAGAGCATACGCTGTTTATGCTAAAAAGAGCCAATACTATCAAAGTTAGAATGAATAGCTTTTTATTCATATTTGCACCTCATTAAGAGTTTAATCAAATATTTCTCCAAAAATACTATCCATTTATTGAAATGATTTTTAAAATTTTTAAGCTTTACACTTTTTTTAAAAAAATTTAAAAACTTCGTAAAATTGTTTTAAATTAGTAAAATTTAATTAATTTGCAATTATTTCTCTGTTAATGGATAGTGAATGAGTATTTGGTAATTTAAATTTATATATTTTTTTGAATTGTGTTTCTGTGCAAAATCACAATTTTGTTTTATAAAAAGAGTTAAATATTGGTTGTTTTTAAAGAGTATTTTTCAAAAAATTAGTAAAATTGTTTTAATTCTTTTTTTCAAAAGATTTTAATTATTTTTTTTAGGAAATCTTCTTTTTTAAAACTAAAATTTATTTATATTCCTTTAAACAAAATTATATTAGAAAAATCATTTAAATTCTATTTTTCAAAAATCAAAAAAAGGACTAATATGTTTTATGAAGAGAATGTAATTAAAAAGAATCCTCTAAGGGCTGATATAAGGTTTGGGCTCGTTTATCCAAATGTCTACAAAACAGCAATGAGCTCTTTAGGTTATCAGATTCTTTATAATTATATAAATGAAAGAGAGGACAGCTACTGTGAGCGTATAATTTATCCATCTGTTCGCAGTTTGGAAACCAACAGTCCTTTGGCTGATTTTGACATAATCTCATTTTCCCTTCAATATGAACAGGACTATTTTAATCTTCTAAAGCTTTTAAAGGAATCCAATATTCCTCTTAGAAGGGAAGACAGAACAATTGATGATCCCTTAATCATTGCAGGAGGGCCATGTGCAAGTGCAAATCCATTGCCATTATCTGATTTTATAGACATTTTTGTAATCGGTGAGGCTGAAGCGGTTCTTGATGACTTCTTTGAGGTTTATACTAAAGAAAAAGAAAATGATTTAAGTTATTCTAAAGAAAATGAAATGAATTTGTCCGAAAATAATCACTTAAATCCAAAAAGGGACTTAAGCCCATTTCTAAATGTAAATGGTCTATACATCTCTGAATTTAACAATAAAACAGAAATTGCACTTACAAAGAAAATTAAAGACATCCATCATCTTACATGTCCGATTGTAACCGTAACAGATGATGAGGAATTTCTTCCTGCATTTTCCAATTCAATTTTATTAAACGTTTCCCGCGCATGTACAAGAGGCTGCAGGTTCTGCATGTCCAGTTTTCTTTATCGTCCATTAAGGGAGGTAAACCTTGAGATTCTCTTTTCAATTGCAGAGCGGGCCAGAGAAAACACTGGATTGAATAAGGTTTCCCTTATAGGTGCTGCAGTTTCAGACTACTTTAAAATAGATGAGCTTACAGAAGGACTTAAAAACAGAGGCTTTCAGGTTTCAACCCCTTCAATGAGAATAGAGTCAATCACAAAATCCTCATTAATATCACTTCGTGAAAGCGGCTTGAAGACATTGACAATAGCTCCTGAAACAATTTACTCACTTAGGCGAAAACTTAACAAGGACATCAGTGATGATGATGTCTTCCGAGTTGTTAATGATGCTGTGGAATTAGGTTTTAATATTAAATTGTACTTTTTAATCGGTTTGCCCTATGAGTCCGAAGAGAATATTAATGAATTAGTGGAACTGATTAAGAAAATTGATTCCATGAAGTATAATTTTAATTCAAATTCAAAAACTTCAACTAAAAAGAGCAAGGTTTCAATTAAATTCAGTGTTAATCCTCTTATCCCAAAACCACATAGTCCAATGCAGTGGGAAAGCTATGATTTCAAGGACATCAAGAAAAAAATCCGTTATATGAAAAGAAATCTTAAGGGAATTGACATAAGGTTTGACAGTGCCAAGATGGGTCTTGTTCAATATGTTTTATCATGTGGTGATAAAGACCTTTCCAAGTTGCTTGAGGAATCTGTTTATAGAAAAATCAACATTAGGGAATGGAATGATTATCTTCCGGAGTATGAATTTGGAGACATTTTGCCTTGGGATTCCATTGATGTCAGTGTTAGCAAGGAATTTTTAGAGAGGGAATATCTTAAAATGAAAAATGATGAGATTACTCCATGGTGTGAAGAGGGAGCCTGTTACAATTGTGGAGCATGTCACTTTGATGAGAAGTTTAAGAGCCATTATCTTATTGAATGATTTTTAAGAGTTTTTATATTATTCAATGATTTTAAGAGCCATTATCTTATTGAATGATTTAATTCAAAATTATTATTTAATTTGTTTAAATTGAATTAATTATGATAGTTAATTAAATAAGAAATAATATTCATATAATTAATTAGGATTAGTTTATTAAATTAAGATTATTTTAAAAATTTTAAATTATTAAGAATTTAATTGTTTTAATTAAGAAATATTTATTAAATTTTTAAAAAAGGTTTTAAATTTATTTATAATTAATTAATATTTTTTAAATTTTTAAAAAAGGTTTTAAATTTACTTTTAAAGAATTAATATTTATTTAAATTTTAAAAAAAAATTCTAAATTTACTTTTAAATAAAAAAATATTTATTTTTATCGAGTTTGAACTGTTTAGGTGTTATTATGTTAAATCCTGCTAAAAGAGTTGAATCAATAGAATTGTCTCAAATTAGAAAGATGTTTGAAGTTACAAATCCTGATGCCGTAAATCTTGGAATTGGAGAGCCTGATTTTGATGTTCCGGAAAATATCCGCGAAGCGATGAAAGATGCAATCGATGACGGTTTTACCCATTACACTTCAAATAAGGGTATAATCGAATTGCGTGAGGCCATTGTTGACAAGTTGTCAAAGGACAACAATATTAAGACAGATGCTGAAAATGTCATATTGACTTCAGGTGCAAGTGAAGCCTTATATGACTGTGCTCAAGCCCTTTTTGAAAAGGGTGACAATGTATTGATTCCAAATCCTGGATTCTTGTCCTATTCCGCTTGTGTAAAGCTTGCAGAGGCTAATCCTGTAGAGGTAAACACTCCTATGGAAAATGGATTCAAGATGACTGCAGATGATGTTCAGGAAAAGCTTGACAAAAACACCAAGGCATTGATAATAAACTCTCCTTCCAATCCAACAGGTGCTGTAATGGACAAGGAGGACATTAAGGCTATTGCAGACTTGTCTGTAGATCATGATTTCTATATTATTTCAGATGAAATCTATGAAAAGATTATTTATGGAGCTAAAAATTACTCCCCTGCCGAATATTCAGACAATGTAATAACCCTTAACGGTTTTTCAAAAACCTATGCAATGACAGGTCTTAGAATAGGCTATATGGTGGCTAATGATGAAGTAACTGAAAACCTTCTCAAGATACATCAATATTGTGTTGCAAATGCAAGTTCAATCTCTCAGGTTGCTGCTTATGAGGCTCTTACAGGTCCGCAGGATTCTGTCAAGGCGATGGTTAAGGAGTTTTCAAGACGTAGGGACCTAATTGTTTCAAGCCTGAATGATATGGGTTATGAATGTGTTGACTGTAAGGGAGCATTTTATGTTTTCCCTAAGGTTGAAAGGCCTGCAGAATTTGTCAGTGCGGCAGCAGAGGCTGGAGTTATTTCAGTTCCGGGAGCTGCATTCGGCAGTCTTGGTGAGGAACATGTAAGAATGTCCTATGCTAATTCATATGAGAATATTGAAAAGGCTATGGAAATCTTAAGGGATTTGGAGTATTAAATTAAAAATATTCATTAAATTGATTATTTTATCAATTTTGCCTTTTAATGGATTTAAAATATTTAAAATATTTTAATAAAATTTAAATTATAATAATAAATTAAAAAATAATTTCACTGAT
>NZ_CALCYR010000271.1 GCF_937906425.1 uncultured Methanobrevibacter sp.
ATTTAAGATCGTCTGCTGTCCATTCTACAGGTTTGTCAAGTCTATCGTCCAGGTCGGAGTAGTCATATGATCCGACTTCAAAAAGTTCATGCTTCATAATAATCACACTTTATTATATTTTTTATTATTTACTTTATATAAATATTTATTATATTTCAACTCCACTGTCACTGAGAACTCTTTCCCCTACAGGCTGTTCATCTTCAAAGTTACTTAAATAATTCTCATAGATTTCATCTGCCTCAGCATCCAATTCCATAACATACTTAATAACATCATCTCTTGAATAGCTAAAGTAAACATTATAATTATCATTAACACCCATCAACTCCATCTGACGATTTAACAATTCATTACAATACTTCAACACCCACTTCTGGTCATTAGCAACATTAACAATAAACCCAGTTATAGCTGAATCGTTAATGTACTCAGCCACATTCTGATTGGATTTCTCATTACCAGCCTGAGACTGAGGAGTCACAAAAGTTCTCAGGATATTATTCCTGAAGATTTCAGTCTGTCTTGTATAATCTGACTGGTAGTTGTTACCCCCAAGTATTTTAGATTCTATTCCTGGAGGAACAATAGCTACATTACTATCAGCAGTAGTTCCATAATCAGCATACAAGTTTTCCTTTGCTGTGCTTGAAAGCTCAGTAATTATAGGCTGACCGTTAGCATCAAGTGAAGGTTTTACTTCAATAATATTATCCTTATTAATCCTCTCAACCTGATTACGCTCCAAGTTGCACTTGTGGTATATATCATCAAGACAATTAAGGATAATGCTTTGAGCCTCGCAGTATATCTCATTGTACATGAAGTTAATAACTTCATCTGCTTCATACTTAACAGTTAATGTGCCTTCCTCAACACTTACAAAATTATTAAAATCTTCTGGAGAGCCGTTAACAACATCTTTAGGCATCTCATGCAAATATAATTGCACTTCATTATCATCATTAAATTCTTTCTTTAATCCGTAACCAGTTGCTCCGATTTCTAAAAAGATAGGTTTAATGTATTTGCCGATACTTTGATCCCAACGCTCGACCGGTTTAATTAATCCCTCACCATCCACCATTCCCGCCTGAAGAATATTTTTTGCAACCTGGCTGATGTCGATTTTCCTTGCCCATAATATTAATGTGAGTTTATCTTCTGCTGATAATTTATTTTCCTTATCAACCAGGACAATATTAACATTAGCTTTATCAATTCTGTTTTTCAAAATTCCGGATGTGTAACCGTCAAGTTTAACTGCATATCTTGCGTTGGCTATTGTCTTATTAATTACTGGTGGAAGTGCATCAGGCAAGTCCAGACCAGTGTTTATTCCATCCGTTCTAGGTTGCCTTTCATTTTCACCCCAATAGCTGCGCTTGGTGTTGTACTGCTCCACACGATTATTCAATAATCTGGTTTTAATATAATCAGTAATTCCCATGACATATCATTTCCAATTATAATTTTTTATTATATTGTTTATTATATTTTTATTTAAAAAT
>NZ_CALCYR010000272.1 GCF_937906425.1 uncultured Methanobrevibacter sp.
AAACGAGTAAAATAAAATAAGTAAAAATAGATAAAGTAAAATAAATAGCTAAAAAATTAATAAAATAAATAAAACGAGTAAAATAAAATAAGTAAAAATAGATAAAGTAAAATAAATAGCTAAAAAATTAATAAAATAAATAAAACGAGTAAAATAAAATAAGTAAAAATAGATAAAGTAAAATAAATAGCTAAAAACTATCTATTTAACAATTTTAAATTTAAATCCGTAGGAAATAACTCCATCAGGGCCGTCTTCACGGATTTTTCTAAATACCATTTCTACTGGGTCTCCGATTTCAATATCATCGACATCAGCATCAACGATTTGTGCAGTAACTTTTGCACCTTCTTCTAACTCAATAATAGCTACTGCATAAGGAGCTATTTTTTTAAATTCAGAAGTAGGAGTTCTAATTACAGAATAAGTAAATATTTTTCCTTTTCCAGAAAATTGCATATCTTCAATATTTCCTTTTCTTCTACAATCAGGACAGATTACTCTTTGTGGGAAAAATACTTGACCACAAGTTGTACATTTAGAACCAACAAGATTATATCTTTGTTGGATATGACGCCAGGTTCTTACAGTATCAGACATTAAATTCCTCCTTCTACAAAATAATGATTAATAAATTTGATTTTTGAATAAATGAATTAAAATATTCATGTTTTTAATTTTATAAATGAAAATCATTAAAATATTTAATTTTTTAATTTTTTAAATATTTAATTGATTATTACATTATTTATAATTCATATATTATAAACTTAATAGATTTTTTAATCAAAATTCCACTATTTTTTAAAATATTAAACAATTTAAGAAAAAACTGTCTAAATTTTTAAGTATTGAGTTTTTTTAGTTTAATAAATTTCACTTTTTTTAAAAATTACTATTTAAATACAAAATTTCAATTTTAAATCAATTTTAGATAAAAATTATTATTTTTAAAAAAAATTATAAAATTTAATTTTTTTGTAAAAATAAAATAAAAATATAAAGTTAAATTAAAATTTAGATAATTTTAAATAGTATTTAATCATATAAAGGATAATTAACAATTTTAATTATCAATATTAGGTTAGATAGATAAAATGAAATCTGAAGAAAACAAATTCAAAATGATACTTCCTAAATTTAAAAATAAAAATAAATTTAAAATACTGCCTCCTAAGTTTAAAAATGAAAATAAATTCAAAAATCAAGGTAATGAAGAAAAAAACAAAATTGAGTTTAAAAAGCATTCCAAAAGAATAAAAAACTCCAAACTGATTTTAGACAATAGGGCCAATGTTTCAATTATAATCACTGCATTGCTTCTGATTTCCTTTTTATTGCTTTCAATAATCCTTTTAAATACAGTCATTGAGGAAAAAGATGAAAATACCGAAAGCATAGCTTCAAACCAATACCAATTCATAATAGAGGATTATAAAAGAAATCTTCCAATACTTGAAAGGGAGGCCTTGGAGGAAATAAACGAGGAAGTAATCAAGAACAAAAGGCCATGTCTAGACTCAAGAGAGGATTTAAAGGAACTTATAGATTTAAAACTTGAAAAAATAAATGAAGAATACTACAATAATTACAATATTGAAATAGAATCCTCCATTCTAGGAATAGAAAACACCAGCGATCCATTTTCATATAAATTCAAATGCCATATCAATAGCCAAAAGGATGAGTTTTTTTACCAAAACACAGTAGAGGACAATGTTAATTGCTATAATCTTAAAGATCCTGTTCCACTTTTATTTTGCGGAAATGGGAATGGATTTGAAATAAGGGACAATGTAGTCTATTATGGAAACTCATTGTCTGAGTATTTAAGAAAAAACAATGTTGAAAACTATTCATATTACATCAATGCTAGTTCTCCATTCATCATAAAGAAATGTCCATATGACCCCTACAAGCATCATGGGGATGATAATGGATTAGTTATGAAAAATTGCAGAAACAATTACTATTATCATGAAAGTGCAGACGGCGCCTGTTTCCTCTGCAGACTTGAAGGAAAATCAGGCTGCAATCATTATGGATTTGAAACATTTATAAATCCTCAAAAAACCAATGAAACTGGACTTGTTTCAGCCTGCGGCTCAGACCATGTAATATTTTCAGAGAATATCTATCCAGGCGTAGAGGTAATCTTTAACAGAGAGGACGAGATCAATGAAATTCTGTTTCTGGACAAAAACGGCCATAGGGTAAAATATGGAATGAGCGGCTATTGAATAATTGTTCGTAAATATTAAAAATAAAAATAAAACTGACTTTTTAATAAAATAATGTTAATTTTTTAAAAAACTTAATTTAAAAACCTCTTAAAAACATTATCAGATGTAAAAGACCTTAGGAGCTAAAATGAAAATAAAAAACTTAAAAAAACAATTAAAAAAAATCAAAGTTCTCAAAAAAGACCAGAATGGCCTTCTTTACTCAAGTGAATTGCTGATTGGGATAATACTGCTTATATTCATAATTGCAATTATGGCCAATATATCAGATGACCTTAATGAAAAAATACTTTCAGTGGAGGAGATGAATTCACTTGAAAAAACAAGTGTCCAAGCCAGTGATTTTCTAATAAACAATCCTGGAAGCCCTGAAAACTGGGAGGATGATGAGGGACTGGATAATGGAATTGTATCATCCAATATCATTCCAGGGCTTTCAATAAAAAAGAAGGATAAGGAAAATGGCCAATTTTTGGATGAAAGCAAGGCCAGCGAAAAAATAATTTCAAATACAATATCCTATGAAAAGATAAAAAAAGTAAAAAGCAATTACAATAAGCTAATCAATGAAAACCTATTCAACAATAGCTATATCAGTTCAATAAGCTTTATTCCATTAAATAAAAATATGAATTCAATGATTATGGGTGATGATATGGATATTGAAAATAACGTTATAGTTGTAAACAGGTCTGTAAAGTGTGATTTCTATACAAATTTTGTAATCTACAAGTTTAATGAGCTTGATTTATATGGAGAGGATTACAATAAAAGCAGCCTATGCAGTCATGACACTAATCCAAATCTTGAAAACCATACAAATGATGGAAACTCAATATGGCTTTGCCACAATTTCAGGGTCTATAGAAACTCACTCAATGAATATAACTATTATCTGATAAGCAGTGAAAGTACAATTAGAGCAAATAATCATTGGATTTTGGAAAGTGACAACCATACAAGCAATCAAAAGGAAAGATTGAATGATGAACTTATTGACTTGAATCCATATTTTACAGCAGACCTTGAAAACATAACAAACAATATCTATTCAATTCACTTTAATGTAGAGAAAAGTCATGCAGAGGATTTCAACAGCCTTTTGGTAGCAGTTCCAAAGAACATGACTGAAGAAATGATTTCCAATAATGAGCTGAAATACGATTATTTTAGAAGTCAGCAGGTAGAATTTATATTAAAAACAGCATACAAATAATTAAATTAAAAAAAACATTAAATTTACAATAAAAACAGCATGCCAATAATTAAATTAAAAAAGAATTATAAAAAAGTAGTTTAAATTAAAAATAATTATAAATAAATAGTTTAAATTAAAATTAAAAAAAATAGTTAAAAATAAAATAATTAAAAAAAATAATAAAATAAATAAAATAAATAAAAAATAAAATTTAAAAATAGTTTAATAGTATAATAAAGGCCATTAGGGCCTTAATTATAATTAACTATTCATTGCTTTTCAATGATTCAACCATGTCAACCTTTTTAATCTTTCTTGAAAACATCAGATTAACCAAAATGGAAAGGCCAAAGGTTATCACAAATGTAATAAGCAAGCTCAATGGGTAAATATTGTTTGGGAAAAAATAGTCTTCCCCTGCAGTTTCCCACATGAATTGCATCAGGTAGTAACTGCCGGGAATTGCCAATATGAATCCAATAGCTGAAAACCATAGGTTTTGGGTAAGAAGCAATCTTCTAAGACTGCTTGAATCAAATCCAAGAACCTTTAATGTAGCCAATTCCCTTTGGATTTCAGTGAATGAAAGAAGACCGAGGTTGTATAGAACAACTACAGACAATACGATTGCAAAGAATATCAGAATAAATACCATAAGATACATTACCTCTGTCATGTCATCATAACCGACTGTAAGCTCCTCTTTTGAATTAAGAGTGTTTACTCCAGTATAATTCTTATCCACATCATCAGTTGTCAATATAGCAGTTGCAGTATAATTATAACCGGTATCCTCAAGGGTATCAGGTGACATGATTATTCCCTGACTGACAGGCACTGAGTAGAAATCAGTTATTTCAGATTCAACCCATTTGCTATTACCTGCAATATGCCATTTAATCTTGTCTCCACGCTTTAAGTCCAATACTTCAGCCAGTTTGGATGAAATGGCAACTCCATCAGGATCAAGTTCAATATAATTCCTGTCTATGTCAGTTGTCTTATAGTAATCCGAATCATTCAAGACCGTTAGGGCGGCCACCTTCTTCTTGTCCTTGAACTTGACCTCTATACCGCTCTCCATTATGGTTTCACCATCAATATCATCCAGAATATTATCTATTTGTGAGTCGGTTATATTATCTTCCAAGGTCAATTTATAGTCATATTGATAAATGTCCTCATATTGCCACTCCTTTACATCGACCATTGCATCATACATACCTAAAGCACTCAATATAAGCAAGGCACTTGCAAATACACCAAAAATGGTCATCAATGCTCTAACCTTATTTCTTTTAGCATCCCGGTAATTCCATCTTCCGTTAAATCCTAATCTTTTCCAGAACTTGGTCTTTTCTACAAAGCCTGAAGTAACAAGCTTTGGAGCCTTAGGCTTTATGGAATCTGCCGGATTTTCCTTGTTGATGCTTCTGACTGAAATGTAGGCAATCGCTACAGACAATATTACCATCAATGCAGCAACCACAAAGAAACTTAACTCCCATACAGGTCCCCAAGCAGGCAGACTATAATATGCACTCATACTTGGATAGAATAGATAAGGCAAGGTTAACGGTCCGATAATCAGACCCAATATGGAACCGCAGAGGGATAGGAAGAATCCATAGCTGAGATAATGGAAAACTATTGATCTGTTATTGTAACCCATAGCCTTCAATGTACCGATTTGAGTTCTTTGACTTGCAATGACACGAGACATTGTTGTAAGAAGGGTTAAAAGAGCTACAAGTACAAATATTATAGGGAATATTCCTGAAAATACTCTGTGCTGTTCGATTTCCTCATTTAATGTCATAACTCCCACATTGTTCTCACGAGCAAGGAACTGGGTATAGTTTTTACTTCCTATTGTCTTGTCCAATCTTTTAGTGAATGCCTTGTCTGAACTTGGAGTATCATCCAAATCATCATAGGCATCTATTGTAATTGTATTATATATAACAGGGAAATCAACTGCCTTTTCAGATACATAGGCAAATCCTACCTTACTGAAATCTGGGAAAATTGTTCCATCCTGAATATAGTAAACATATTCAGGTGAGTATATTATTCCCCTAATTTCCTTTTTAAGGGTGATTCCATTGAATTTTAAGGTGTAATTATCTCCTATATCCAAATCCTTTGCATCAGCAAAACGTTTGTCAATCCATATTCCATCCTTATCGCTTGCATTAAAGTCTTCTCCCTTAAATACATAGAATTTGGAAATTGTCTGATTCTCTTCCAATATATGGAGAGTTATATCGGGATCTGTAGAATAATTGGCGACAGTTGGTATTATCATCTCACGATAGGCGTCCTTGACCTCACTCATATTCTTTACGTCTTTCAGGGTATCCTTACTGAATCCATCACCATAAATCCATCCGTCTGCAAGATTTGTATCATGATAATAGTTGGAGGAAACCTGTTCTATTCCTGCAGACTCTGCAGTAATACCTGTAAAGACAAAAACACCTATAAAAGCCATGAGAAAGATAGATAAAAATTGAATCTTGTGATCTTTTAAATCACGAAGCATTTTTTTAAATAACATTTTCATATAATCACTTTCTTTAAAAAAACATCCTTGGTATTTTAAAATAAACTCTTAAGAGATTTTAATTAATTAATGAGTTAAGTTTAAGAGTTTAATTAAAAGCTACCATTCTATTTCAGTTATGTCTAAAGGTGTTTCATTTATTTTTATTTCTTCAACTTCTCCATTTTTAATTCTAATCAATTTGTCAGCTGCTTCAGCCAATTTAGAATTGTGAGTTACTATAACAACAGTTGTATTCTTTTCATGACACATTTCCTGCAGCAATGAAAGAATCAAAACCCCTGTATTTGAATCCAATGCTCCAGTAGGTTCATCACATAAAAGCATTGCAGGTTCCTTAGCAATAGCTCTAGCTATTGAAACCCTTTGCTGTTCCCCACCAGACAATTGAGCAGGGAATTGATTATAATGGCCATTCAATCCAACGGAATTCAATACCGCTTCACCATCAATATCCCTATCAGTAATGTCTTTCATCAATTCTACATTTTCTTTTGCTGTCAAGTTTGGAATAAGGTTATAAAATTGAAATATGAATCCAATACTCTTTGCTCTATATTTTGTTAATTCCTTTTCATTAAAATCGACTATATTTTCGCCATTAACAATTATCTTTCCACTAGTTGCAGTGTCCAATCCACCGAGTAAGTTCAATAGGGTAGATTTACCTGCTCCAGATGGTCCTAAAATAACAACAAATTCGCCTTTATCAATTGTTAGACTTAAATTGTTTAATGCTTTTAATACATTGTCTCCACTGCGATATTCTCTAGAAACATTCTGAAATTCAATCATTGTTGCCATAAGGAACCTCCTTTCAGTCATTTATTAAGAAATTCAATAATTATTTGAACACTTTTAAATAATCTATTGTAATATTTAAAAAATAGCTTTAAAAATTAAAGTTTTTTAAAATAAAAATTAAATGCTTATTTGTTTTAAAAAAATAAAATACAAAATTCATTCTTTAAAAAAATAAATAAAAAATATTATTCTTAAAAGACCAAATTCATTCTTTAAAAAAATAAATAAAAAATATTATTCTTAAAAGACCAAATTC
>NZ_CALCYR010000273.1 GCF_937906425.1 uncultured Methanobrevibacter sp.
ATTTCTTAATTTTTTTTAATTAATTTTTAGGGATTGATTTCTTAATTTTTTTTAATTAATTTTTAGGGATTGATTTCTTAATTTTTTTTAAATAATTTTTTTATAATCTTTAATCTACTAAATCTTTATAAGTTAGGTCGAATATATTATAATTGGTAAAAAATTATTAACACGTGTTATAAAATTATGCAGGTGTTATGTTTTTTAATATTGTTGATTGAAAACTAATTAGGTAAAAATATGTACTCTGTTGATGAGCTAAAAAATAAAGTATTAAATAATTACAAAGTCACTAAATCTGATGCAATGAATCTCATAGATGTGCCATTAGATGAACTCTCCAAAGCGTCTGATGAAATCCGTCAATTCTTTTGTGGAAATAGATTTGATGCATGTATGTTAATCAATGTAAAAAATGGAAGATGCAGTGAAGATTGTAAATTTTGTGCTCAATCAAACCATTATGACACAGACATTGACATTTATCCAATACTTTCCCATGATGAGCTAAAGAAAAGAAGTCTTGCCATATTGGATACCGGATTCAAGCGCATTTCCTATGTTGCTTCAGGACGTAAGATAAGCAATAGGGAATTTGATGTTTTAACAGGTGTTCTTCGTGAACTGCGTGAGGAAAAGGATGACTTTCATGTTTGTGTTTCACTTGGTCTTCTTAATGCAAGTCAAATCAATGAACTTAAGGAACTTGATGTTGAACGTATTCATAATAATTTGGAAAGTTCAAGAAATTACTTTAAGGAGATTTGCACAACACATTCCTATGATGAAAAGCTTGATACCATATCTCAGATAAGTGATGAGGGTCTTATGATCTGCAGTGGCGGAATATTTGGAATGGGTGAAAGTTTTGAGGATAGGATTGATCTTGCACTTATTCTTAGGGATTTGGGAGTTAAGTCTATTCCGATTAATGTTTTAAATCCCATTAAGGGAACTCCGGTTGAGAGTAATGAGATTTTGACTAATGATGAGGTCTGCAGAATAATTGCTATTTTTAGGTTTATTAATCCTGATGCCTTTATTCGTATGGCTGGAGGAAGAGCTCTTTTGGGAGACAATGGGAGGAAAGCATTTCAATCAGGAGCCAATGCAGGAATTTTAGGAAATATGTTAACAACTGCAGGGGTTGAAATGAATGAGGACTTGCAACTGCTTGAAGACTTAGGTTATGAGATAAGTTATTCTATAGAATGATTGTTTTGAGTCTTAATTTTATTTTTTATTATTTTTTATTATTTTTTATTATTTTTTGAATTTTATACTTTTTTTGAATTTTTGCCATTTTTTTGAATTTTATACTTTTTTGAATTTTTGCCATTTTTTTGAATTTTATACTTTTTTGAATTTTTGCATTTAAATTAAATTTTTGTAATTATTTTGAATTTTTGCCATTTTTTTGAATTTTTGTAATTATATTGAATTTTTATTATTTTAATCTGATTTTAAATTTAAAAAAAACTTAAAAACTATGAATTTTAAATATTTAAACTGTAAAAGGTGAAAAAATGTCTAAAGGTTTATTTGTTTTAGGAACTGGTACAGATATTGGAAAAACTTATGTTACCGGTCTTATTCTTAAATATTTACGTGACAATGATTATAACGCCAGCTATTTTAAGGCTGCTTTAAGCGGTGCCATTAAGGATGCTGATGGCAATATCATTCCAGGAGATGCTGTTGAAGTATTGTCTATGGCTGGTTTGGAAGAGG
The DNA here is from genome assembly GCF_937906425.1 of uncultured Methanobrevibacter sp. Taxonomy (GTDB): domain Archaea; phylum Methanobacteriota; class Methanobacteria; order Methanobacteriales; family Methanobacteriaceae; genus Methanobrevibacter. Next base: position 1,732 of record NZ_CALCYR010000273.1, read on the forward strand.
ACACCTCCTTTCTTGTTCCATACATTTATGAAACAGCAGTCTCTCCACATCTTGCAAGTCAGATAGAGGGAAATCCAGTTTCAATGGAAGTTGTAAAATCTTCATATGAATCAGTCTGTAAAAAATATGATTATATTGTAATGGAGGGAAGTGGAGGAATAGTCTGTCCAATTCGTTATGATATTGAAAATCCCTCTTCTAATATAATGCTTGAGGATATAATTAAGGAACTTGATTTAAATGTTGTACTTATAGCGGATGCAGGTCTTGGCACTATTAATTCAATAGTCACTACAGTTGAATATCTTAAGAACAGGGATATTCTGGTTTGCGGTATTCTTATGAATAATTATAAGGATTGTCCTATGGAAATTGATAATGTAAAAATGGTTGAGGACCTTTGCGGAGTAGATGTTATTGCTAAAATTTATAAAAATGATAAAAATTTATCACTTGATGTAGATGAGGAAGTTTTTATTAGTTTTTTTAAATAGAAGTTTGTGTTTAATTAAAAGTTCCTTTGATATTTTTAATAGTTGGTGTTGGTTTTGTTAATTTAATTTGGTGTTATTTTAATTAAATCAATTTAAATTTTTTAGCTATTTTTTCTTTACTATTTTTTTGATTTTTACATTTTTGTTCTCTGTAAACTATTGATTTGTATTTTTACACTTTTTTAAAATTCTATTGTAAAATTTATTTTTCTGTGTAAATAAATCGGGCTTTATGCTGTAACTGCTTCCCCATCGTAACAATTTAGGGGAAATAAATATCGCTGCGATTAGTGAAACTTCAATGTGGAAATATGCAGAACGTTTGAATTATATTAAGCGTTCTAGAGTGGATGAACATAATATTTATATTGAAACTAACGATAGATTAACCACTTTATTTGAACCTTTTGATAATGATTCTGTTGATGAAGCCCATTATGACGCTGCATGTTATATCGATTTAGGCCATTTATTCGCAGATGCTTATTTAAGTAAAACATTAAATGGATATACTTATAATAAATTAGAAATTGACGGGCCTAGTTCTCTCACTCTTCATTTAGGTGAAGATTATGTTTTAAAAACCCCAACTACTTATTTAAATGATGTGATAGTTAATGCAAAAATATCTTATTTTAGCAACCCAACAATAATCTGGCTCTAAGTCAAATATTTTTGTAAAAAAATTTTTTGAATTATCAGAATTATTTACTATTTCTTTTAATTTAATCAAATTAAGATCGGAAGAGCGTCGTGTAGGGACAGAGT
>NZ_CALCYR010000274.1 GCF_937906425.1 uncultured Methanobrevibacter sp.
AATCCCCAATCCCCATATTAATAGATTTAATTTTAAATTAATTCTTAAACAATCACATAAATAAAAAAATTATAATATTAAATTTATCAAAAATCACAATGTCAAAAAATATTTTTTTAATATCATTACTAATAATATTTTCATTTCTTATCATAACAATATCCCCAACAATAATCCTTCCTTTTTCATACAAGAACAAAAAATCTTCAAATAATTTAAACTCCTTCGAATCCCAACTAGATAATACAATCTATACCACAATGAAAGTTTACAATCAAGAAATAGATTTTCATATAACCATGGAGCGTTACCCGATGTACATTTCTGATAACATTTACAAAAAATTCGACTCCTCCGACACAAACAAAAAAGAACCAGCAAAATTATATTCCTTAGATCAAATCGGAATAAATCGCGCTTCTTTAATAAATAAAACAATCACGGTAAAATCGAATTACTCTGAAAAAAATGAAATCAAAGAAATAAATATTTTTCGTACGAGAAAATTCTTAAACGTCTCGGAATATGTCAAAAATCGAATGGGATATGCCACTGAAGAAGCTGAAATCGGTTTTAATATTGTACGAGGTTCCCAATATCAATATGTCGAAGAGACTGAAAATGATATAGATTCAGAAACAATGAAGGAAGATTATCAACGAGATAAAGATAGAGAAAAGGCTTATGATGAATTATATGGAAAAAATAAAACGAAAGAAACTGATAATATTAAAGGATATGACCCAATGAATGAATATAATCCGGATTATAACGATGATGACTCTGATAATAAACGACCATATAATGATGAGGAATTAGAAGAAATTTATGAGAATTATACTAATACTAATAAAAATAATGGAAACAAAAATAATAATAATAATGGTAATAAAAAGAATGAAAATGAAAATTTTGTCGGGAATGGTTTATTCAAAGAAGAATCGGCGAATTTAATTACGCAATTAAAAAAAAGAGATAAAATAAATTCATATGTGTTTTCGATAAAATATACTAATGATGATAATGGTGAAATAATTATTGGCGATTTGCCTCATGAATATTCCCCTAATAAATATTCATCTCAAAATTATTTTTTCGATACTGTTTCTATAACGAAAGAACCCCCTTTCAATTGGCATTTCACTTATGATAAATGTTTATATGGAGAAGAAGAAGTGGATAAATCTAATATGGTTAAATTATCGATTGATTTCGGATTTATTAAAGGAAATATTGAACTGGATTATAAGGCTGCATGCGATGGAGTTAAAAAAACCCAAAAACTTCTCCGCAAACTTAATCAGGAAGAAAATGAAGGCGTAAACAATAAGATTGTCTATGGAGAAGCTAGCGTTGAAGTGACAGATGATGAAAGAATTCTTGTAAGAATTGAACGTGACAATGAAAATGAGCTTCAAAGGGATGAATTCAAGGAATCTGAAGATGAACTCATATATGAGGCTGAAAACCTGCTTATTGCAACAGGTGGCAGACCATTTATTCCAAATGTCAAGGGAGCAGAGCATGCCTTAACAAGTAGTGATGTGCTTAACTTAGAGGAAATTCCATCCAAATTAAACATTCTTGGCGGAGGAATTATAGCAACAGAACTTTCAAATCTCTTCAGCAGTTTTGGAAGTGAAGTGAAAATAATCGCAAGAAGTAAAATCCTTAAGGATTTAGAGGAAGAAATCAAGGAATACGTTACTGGCAGACTCATCAGCGATGTTGAAATTCTTGAGGATGCAAATGTATTGGAAATCAAGGAAAACAGCATCATTACAGACAAGGGTGAGTTTGAAGGTAAAACCTTGATAGCCACAGGCAGAATCCCTAATTCAGAAATTGTTGCAGACATTGTAGAGTTAAATGATGACAATTCAATCAAGGTCAATGAATTCATGCAAAGTTCAAATCCCCACATATATGCTGCAGGAGACGTAACTGGAAGAATAACCTTAACACCGGTTGCAAGAAAAGAGGGAATAGCTGCAGCAAGAAACATGGCAGGATACTTGAATAAGGCAGAGGACATCATTGTTCCACAATCATTAACATTGGATATGGATGTTAGTTTCACTCAAAGGAAAGACAATGATGCAGAAACAGAGGATGTCATTATTCCAGGCCTTGCAGGACCTAATGCATTCTGGAGACTTTCACATGGAGGAACCGGAAGAACAAAGGTTTCAATAAACAAAGAGACTGAAGAGATTGAAAGGGTCAGTTCAATTTCACCATCTTCAATAGATGACACTGCATATCTTGCATTTTTAATGAATTTAGGAATTGGAAAAGATGAATTTGATCAATTCCTGGAAGTACATCCATCAACTGACGCTTATTATAAGATTCTTAAAATTATGTAAATCATAAAATAAGGATTTTATGCTTAAAATAAAAAATTAAAAATAAAAATAAACATGTGCATTAGGATAAAATGAGAAATTTTATCCTAAAAATTTTTTAAATTGAAAAATAGTTTTTATAAATACGAATAAATTAATTTAATATGTTTTAAAACACATACGAAAAAGAAAAACATAAAAGAAAGAATAAAAAACCTAAAAAAGAATAAAAACAATAAAAAAAGAAAAATAATAAAAATAAACAATAAAAATACTTTAAAAAATAGAAAAAAAGAAAATTATTTTAACCAATTGATTAAAACGTCTTTTCTTGGGTTTGGTTGGTTTTCATTTACCTTATAACCTAAGGAAACACCATATAAAGGAGTGTAACCTTCAGGAATGTGTAAAGTTTTTAAATTTTCCTCAACACTGAAGTAAGCTGTAATTAAACCTAACCAACAGGATCCGATGTCCAAACCTTCAGCAGCAAGAAGCATGTTTTCAATAGCTGCAGAACAATCTGCTTGCATATTACTTGCAGTAGACTTAGCAGAAACAATAATAACTGTTGGAGCATTGTGCATAACATTTTTATCAGATTTACCGATAGCTTCAAGGAATTCGTCACCGGAACTTTTTAAAATCTCATGAACGGATTTGTTTATATCATCTAAAAGTTCCTTATTTTGAACTACAGTAAAATGCCATGGAGCTTCTCCCCTTGCAGTAGGAGCCATAATAGCTGCATGTAATATCTTTTCAATATCTTCGTCTTCAATTTGTTCTTGCTTGTATTCTCTTACGCTTCTTCTACCTTTAATTACCTCAAATACATCTGCCATAATTACACCTCATGAAATTTAAAATAATAATAATCATAAAGAAAAAATTATATTAAAAAATCAAATTTTAAATTTAAAAAAAATCATAAAAAATGATTAAATTAAACATAAAACAATTTTTAATTAATAATTTCTTCTTAAATCAACTCTTTTAGTTCTAACATCCTTAGCCACTACCTGATCAAGATTTGGAGAATATGGATTATAAAGCAATCTTCTAAATCCAAGTAAAATCAAGATAGGATTATCGATTTCATACTGATTGGTTCCAAGAATAATCTTTCTAAATAGGTCTCCCAATCCACCTCCAGTCAAGACATCCATAAATAAGTCACCGAAGGTCGGATTAATAATATGCAATTTATTGATAAGGAATCTGGATAGGTGATATCTTCTTATATATGCAATCAATGCAGTAGTTACAATAAATAAGATTAAAGTGCCAAAGAATCCTCCAAGAACATAAAAACCAATTCCCAATGCTATGGCAAAAGTGTGGTTTCCCACTTCACCTAACATGATTTTACCTGCAAAATCAAGTGGAGCATAAGCTATCGCAGTTACAAGTAAAAGCAAAGGAACATAATATGCAGGAATCTCTTGGAAAGGAGCTACACCTAAAATAAGAACTGCTAAAAGAGTAAAGAAACTCATGATAATTGTAACACTTACACAGCTTCCAGGCTGCATATCTGCAATGTTTAATGGCTGAATCAATAATGCTACCAAAATTGATGAAAGACCCATAAGCGGATAACCTAATCCAATTACACACAACATACCGATTCCGCGTACAAGCTGACCTATTTCAATCGGCAAGTTAGCGATTTTACGTCTGCCTACAATATCATCAATTAATGCACATAATCCCATGACCAGAACCAAATCATTAAAGCCAGCAGGTAAAAAAAGACTTATTAGGATAAATGGAACTATACCTATTGCACGTGGAGTTCCACCACGAACAGTTTCATACAGATTGCCCATAAAACCTCTTTTACCTAAGAAACGGAATATAATATTCAATAGGGCGGTACCTAGAAAACATAAAATGAATACCATTAATAATTCTACAATCATGTCTATAAACCTTAATTTTTTTATAAATAATTCATTAAAATTAAAATTCCAATTGGAATTTTTTCTAAAAATCTCAAAAAAATGAGATTGGATTAAATAAATAGTACTTATAATATATAAATTTTATAGTATATATTTTTTATAAATTGAATAGCTAAAAATTAAATTTAAAAAAATACTTTTTATAAAATCAAATAGGTAAAAATTAAATTTAAAAAAAATTTTTATAAATTGAATAGCTAAAAAAAATGATTTTAAGAAGATTTTCAATAAAATTCATTCATAATTGATTAAAAAAAAATAGATTAAAATTTTCAGATTCTGAAATGAAAATATTTAGATTTCCCAATCTTAAATCAGGAAATCGGATACCTTAAGGTAGAAGCCAAACCGCCTAAAGCCTCAAGTTGTTTTCCGCCTTCATGTTGACTGCTAACAACCAAAACTTCTCCAGACATGTTTTCAACCATGTCCATTGCATTTTCAAGGTTTTCACGTCTGACCAGATTGTCCAAAACCAACAATTTATCTACAGCACCCATATTAATAGCCATTTCAACTTCCTTTTTGCCATAAACAACCAAATTAGAACCTTTGGCAATATCTGATAAAATATCATTTACAGCAGAAATCTCATAGGCAACCCTATTTTCGGTAGTCAACTTCTCAATTGTTCCCTTTCTTAAAAGTTCATTAATGCCTACACGACCGCCGGTACCTGTAGATTCCAAAACAACCTTTTTAGCCAAATCAGGGCTTTTAGATTCCAAATACTTAAAGAAATCATTTTTATAAAAACCGGGACCTGCCAAAACAACTGTTTGAATATTGTCAAATTTTAAAATATAATCAATTATGCTTTGATAGAACTTTTCAATGTTTTTATGCCTATTCTTATCCAAAATACGTTTTCCAGAAATATTACCGTGAATAGGCCCATAATACTCAACTCCAAATTGTCTTATCAAGCCAAAAACCGCTGTATCATCTTCAATAACAACAATTATTGCAGACAATTTTTTACTTGCATCAATAGCTCTTTGAACTCTGTCCAAAGCATATTGAGACCATTTTTCCTTTTTAATACGAAGAGTGTTGTTCAATTTGGCTTCAATTGTATGGTGAGATCCAAGAGGTACAAATTCTTCAGGACCTCGAACAATCACACCGGTTAAGCGTAATTTTCCAGTGAAAAGGTGAAAACTAACACTTTCAACTTCTATACCTAAAATAAAAGTCTTTTTAACGCCCCTATCACCTCTAATCTTCTCCCCACTAGTGTCTTGAATTCTTCTTGTAGTTCTAGCAGAGACAATGTCTCCCTCTGCTATAATGTGGGAAAGATGCCATAAATCATCCAAGGTTTCTGGAAAAACTTCAACCATACCCTTTGTTTCATCTTCTTCAGTAATTTTCATAAAAAACATTCCTGGAAATAGAAAAATAAACAAGTTAATAAAAATTATTATAAACTTTATAAAACAATATAAAATATAGTACTTTATTTATATAAAATTAATTAAATTATGAGTCTGTTGAAAACCTATTTTAAAAATTTATTTTATTTATTCAATCTGTTATTTTAAAAAATTTTTATAAAAATTTTTAGGATTTCAACAAGGCCAAAATTATTTTAAATATCTTAAAATTAATTCTTAAATTAGAATTTGAATAATGAATATAAAGATTATTTACATTTTTATTAATGAAAGCATCATTTATAAAGATTATTATTTTATGAATGAAAAAAAATAAATAAATAAAAACATAATATTTATCAAGATTAATTTTAAAAATATCTAATAAAAAATAGAAGGCATAAAATGAAAATTGGAATTATTGGAGGAACCAGAGGGCTTGGAAAAACAATAGCTTGGCATTGTAAAAACCATGACCTTGACGTTACAATCACTGGACGTGACATTGCTGTAGGTAGTGGAGTCAGTGAAGAGCTTGGTGTAAAATACTCCCACAACAACGAGGAAACAGTTAAAAACAGTGATATAGTCATTATTTCAGTCCCTATTTCATCTACAGAATCAGTCATTGAGGAATTGGCACCCTTCATGAAGGATGGGGCTGTAATCTTGGATGTCACTTCAGTCAAGGAAGGACCATCCTACAAGATGAAGGAATGCTTAAGAGACTCTGTCGAATACATTCCAACCCACCCAGTATTCGGTCCAAGAACCTTTGACTTAAGTGGACAGATAGTGGTTTTAACCCCTCTTGAAAAAGGAAAATGGTATCCTAAAATATGTGAATACCTTGAGGGCTTAGGTCTTAGAATAATTGAAACCACTCCAGAACATCATGACAACATGATGGGAATCGTCCAGGTTTTAACTCACTTTTCATACATTTCAACTGCATCTGCAATTGAAAAGCTTCAAATTAACATTAAAGAGACAGAAAACTACGAAAGTCCGATTTACAACCTTATGATTGATACGATTGCAAGGATTGTATCCCAAAACCCTTATCTTACCTATTCAATACAGCATGAAAACAAGAATGGTGAAAAGATAAGACAAGCCTTGGCTGATGCCATTGAAGAATTGAAGGAAGCCCTTTCAAGAAATGATGAGGACAAATTTGTTGAAATTGCGGTAAAGGCAACCAAACATATGGGAGACATTCAAGGAGCATTAGGTAGAAGTGACAAGGCAGTCAATTCACTTACCCAAGAGTTGAATACCCTTAAAAAATCAATAGGAAAAGAAATCGGCCTAAAACATATTTATTCAGAAAAAATACATGTAGGAACTCTTGAAGAGTTGGATTTTGAATTTGCATACATTAGAGACATAAATAAAAAGTTAAAAAGACTTAAAATAGCAAATGTTGAAATCCTAAAGGATGAGGAATTGTTTAAATGGAAAGTGAACAATTTCAAAATAGAAAAACAGGACATCAGTTGTGTTTTCAAAAAGAATTCCAATCCGGAAACTATAAAAAATACCTTAAACAAGATTACAGACATTACCAATGTTGAAATTGCAGACATCTATGAAGGACATCAGATTGATGATAATGAAATCAGTTACACATTTAAAATAGATTCTTTAAGCAAAGAAGGTATTAAGGAGTGTAAAGAAGTTCTTGAAGGATTTGGCGGAATAATCCGATAAATGAAAAATGATCTTAAGAGGTTTTAAACTGGGATAAAATAAATAATGCTCTTAAGAGACTTAAACCTAAAATAGAATAAAAATAAAACTCTTAAAAAGACTTAAACCTAAAATAGAATAAAAATAA
>NZ_CALCYR010000275.1 GCF_937906425.1 uncultured Methanobrevibacter sp.
ATTATAAACTGAAAATCATAAATTTATTGTTCCCAGAAAGATTTATTTTTAAATATGCAAAACTATTGTTGCAATTTATCACTTTATTTATAATACTATTGTTGCAATTCATTTTTTACTGTAGTAATCTCAGTAACTGTAGCTTTTGCCGCTGGCTTATAATATCCCTTTGTCTGAGCAACTTTAAAAAGTTCATATTGAAAACTTTCATCATTATTCCTAAATTGTTGAAATGTTTGTCTAAGGTTAGTATTTTCTGTTTCTGAAATTGCAGCTTGATAAGCCGTTAATCCTGCTTTTACTCCTTCTAATATGTCATTAACCATTGTCTTCTCGTCCATAATTCTCTCCTTTCATTATGAAATAAAGTTTGTCATTGATAATCCAAAATTAAAACTAATTTAAAAATCCCATTAATTTTTGTTTTGTATTAAGTGAATCTTGAGCTGCCTTACTAAAAATTTGCTTAATTTGTGGATCTACTGCTTGAGATGAATAACTATTTAATTTTTGATAATTTGTTTCATGAGATCCAATTAGATGTCTTAAATGTTGTAATTCTGTTTCTGATAAATCAGTCATAATCAACCCTCCCTTACATTTATTTCTTAAAACATTATTTCCAATTTTTATTATTTTATACATATTTTTGAATTTATATATTAATCACACCTAAGCAGGGCAAATTCTACATAAGTATGAGTAGTAACTTGAATTTAGCTAAAAGTCTACATAAACTTGACTTTTGAATAGAATTTTGTTACAATAAAAGCTATACCATTACATAATAAATGATTTGCAATACAAATCATTAACTTAGTGCCAACTATCTTCAAGTTGGAGAAGGAGTATTATGAGCAATAATACAGTACGGGATTTCATTGTTCCTATTAAGTGGGGCAACAATTTGCTTTCTAATGGTGAATTGATCTTCAGTGTCTTTGAAGGTGCTGAATATAGAACACCTGCAACTGTTAAAGCGAATATTGGAGGCTTAGCAGCATTAAATAGGCATCACTATCATTTCTTAAGAAACTATGGTGATGATTTGCTTATTATGCAAATTATGCGCTTTAACTATAGTAGCAAAGTTCCCAAAAACCTGAGATTTAATTTAGTGGCAATACTAAATAACTCTCACTGTGAGGTGCTTACAGACTGTGTCCAGACTTTTCCCTATTCTCCAGAAGAGTGGGAAGAAGAAAGGGTACACATGAGTAGAGATTATGTTCTAGATTTGCTTGATACAAATCTTGTAGACATAAGCGTTATTTATACAGGTCCTGAGAATGGAATAATTCGTTTAAAGTCCAGACTTACTCATTTAGCTGCCGAAGCTCCGGTCTCTTTTACTAACCAGGAGATTGATCCAATTCTTATCGATTTTATCAAAAAATATGGAGGAAAACATGTAAAGAACTATTTGGCACAGGTATAATATTTAAATGGTTTCTTAAAATAAGAAGCCTCAAAACAAAAAATCCAGCCCTAAT
>NZ_CALCYR010000276.1 GCF_937906425.1 uncultured Methanobrevibacter sp.
TCGTGACTGGAGTTCAGACGTGTGCTCTTCCGATCTTTTGAAACCAATTTTAATCACTTAAGTTTTTTTAATAAGTTTATTTAAACAAAATTTAATTTTAATTTAATTTTTATTTAAAAAAATCAAATATAAAACTTTATTAAATGTAAGATTTATATATTATTATTGATTAAATATAAGTTTAAATTATATTTTAGTTGTTATTGTTGTTTAATGCTTTTTTACTTATTTAAAGACTTTTAAGAGCATTAAATACAAAATATATGATTGGGTGTTTTTAATAAATTAAGTATTTATTGGTTGAATTTCGATATAATTGATTTAAAGGGAAAACTCGTTAACATTAATCGAATGTGGTGATATTATGATAATGGTTCGTGGAGAAGTTAATGGAAAAGAATATACTGAACCTTTCTCAAAAGGAATTCTTTCAAGATCACTTATTATTGTGGAATTAACCCCTACAAGGGCTTATGCAATTGCTACAGAAGTGGAAGAGGAGATTTTAAGACAAAATCTTACAGAAGTCACTACTGATGAGATAGCGGATATTGCATCAAACATTTTAAAATCAAAAGACCCATTAAGAGCTGAAAAGTATTTGAATTGGAGAAAAATTAAAAAATGTAAAGATCCTTTAATCATATTGATTGGAGGAGCTTCAGGTGTAGGTACTTCCTCAATCGCCTTTGAGCTTGCAAGCCGTTTAGGTATTAAAAGTATGATAAGTACTGATATGATTAGGGAAGTGATGCGTAAAATTGTATCAAAGGATTTAAGTCCTGTAATTCATTCCTCTTCATTTGCCGCTCATAAATTAATGAGGGTGGCTCCCCCTCCAGAATTTGACTTTGTATTGGCCGGTTTTAAGGAACAGGTTGCAACAGTCAGTGTAGGTGTTGAGGCAGTTATAGAAAGGGCATTGACAGAGGGAATAAGTATTGTTATAGAGGGAGTTCATATTGTTCCAGGTTTTATCCGGGATGATTTGATGGAAAAGGACAATATATTGATGTTTTCAATGTTTTTAAGTGATGAGGGCATGCATAAGGACAGATTCCACTCACGTTGTCGTGATGAATGGAACAGCAGACCTTTGCAAAGGTATTTGGATAATTTCCATTCAATTCGTAAAACACAAAGATATATAGTAAACCAAGCTAAAACAGAAGGAGTGCCTATAATTGATAATATTGAGGTAGCTACAACAATTGATTATATTCTTGAAACAATTACAAAATCTTATGGAGGAATTAATGATGATAAACAAGATAAAAGTTAAGGATCTAATGACATCAGATGTATTGACAGTTGATTCGGATGAACAAACTGTTTTTGCATTTGAAAAACTGATGAAACATAAAATAAGTGCAATGCCTGTTATGGAAGACGGCAAGATGGTTGGAATTGTTACTGCAACAGATTTAGGTCATAACCTGATTTTAGACAAGTATCAATTTGGAACTAGGGTCAAAAGCGTTATGGTTACTGATGTGGCTTGCGTAAATCCTGAATGCACTGTTAAGGAAGCTATTGATGTAATGTTTGAAAATGCTCCAGGTGACAGTATTATTAACCAATTGCCTGTAGTTGAAGATGGTGAACTGGTTGGCATTATCTCCGACGGAGACATAATTAAGATCTTTAAGGAATAATTATAGTGCTTGGTTCTATAGTTATTCTGATTTAATTTTTTAGCTTCTTTTAATTCTTTTTGTGGTTTTTATTTGATTTAAATTCTTTTTTTAATTTAAATTTTTATTTAATTTAAATTCTTTAAATTCTTTTTTTTAATTTAAATTCTTTAAATTCTTTTTTTAATTTAAATTTTTCTTTGATTTTAATTCTAATTATTTTAATTCTTTTTTTATTTTTAATTC
>NZ_CALCYR010000277.1 GCF_937906425.1 uncultured Methanobrevibacter sp.
AAATACTTCTGTTATGTTAAATGAAGGAACTGAAGCTTTACCATATGAACCATATGGATATAAGTTTTATACAAATGCAGGTACAGGTGAATTTATTGCAGGCCCTGAAGTATAAAAGTACTTGAAATATAGTACTTTTTTTTGTATAATGAAATATAAAATAGGAGAGTATCTTTATGAGAGATAAAAAGTTAGCAAATAGCAAAAGCGGGGGGGTATTTAAATAATACCCAAGCATTTACTCTTATAGAATTATTAGCTATTATTGTAATACTAGCAGTGATTGCGGTAATAACAGTATCAATAATATTAAATATAATAGATAATGCAGAAAAGGGTTCTGCTCAAGATTCCGCACTTGGATATAAAGATGCATTACAAAAATATTATGCTACTAAGTCAATTCAAAATCCAGAGCAAGAATTACCAAGCGGATATATGGAAATATCAGAATTACCAAGTGATTTTACTGTAAGTGGTGAGAATCCTAGTGATGGATGGGTAAAATTAAAAAATGGTATAGTAGAAGAATACTCATTAAAATATAAAATTGACATATATATTAAAGGAAGAATTATAAATTTAGTTGGATATTATGATACTGGCTCATTAATAAAAGATCCTTATCAAAAAAGACCAATAATAATAAAACTATTAATACTCAAAATAAAAATTCTATATGTAAAACTTCTGATGATAATATACATAATACTTTAGATTATGAAAAAAAATATTTTAAATGTAATTTACATAAAGAATCATATAATATGTATTGTGAACAATGTAAAAAGAATATTTGTATAATTTGTGAAAAAGAGCATATTAATCATAAAAAAATATCTCTTGGGGAAATTTTACTTGATAAAAATAAATTAGAAGAAAACAAAAATAAATTGAGAAAAATATTAGATGAATTTGAAAATGATATTAAGATTATAATTGATAAATTAAATAATGTTCTAAAAAATATGGAAAAATATTATAATATATTTGATGATTTAATGGGTGGATATGAAATAAAGAAAATAAATTTTCATTTATTAAAAAATTTAAATGATATTAATGAATATAATAATTTTATTATAAAAGATTTAAATCAAATTATATATGAAAAAGATATAAATTTAAAATTCAAGAGTATGATGAATATTTGGAGTAAAATAAATTTTAAAGAAATAAAAGAAATTAATAAAATAGAAGATTCAGATTCATTAAAAAAAAATGAAAATAAAATTAAAATAAAAAAAGAAATAAAAATTAAAATTAAACCAAAAAGCTAAAATTAATGATTGCCTCTAGCAACTGCAGTAGGGCCTGTACGTGCAATCTTCTTAATTCCAAACGGTTTAAGCAATCTTAAAAAAGAATCAATCTTGTCTGGATGACCAGTAATTTCAATAGTAATATTGGATTCACAGACGTCAATGATTTTAGCCCTGAAAATGTCAGCGTACTGCACAATCTCAGATCTTGCACCTTCATTGCTGGTCTTTACCTGAACCAAACATAACTCTCTTTTCAAAACGTATTCCGGATCAAGGTCCTTGATTTTTACAACATCAACAAGTTTATGCAATTGTTTGATAACCTGTTCCAATATCTTTTCATCACCTTGGACAATAAAAACCATTCTGGAGAGGTTTTCAACTTCAGAGGAACCTACAGTGATGCTGTCAATGTTAAAGCCCCTTCTTGTAAATAAACTTGCCACCTTTTGAAGTACACCAGGCTTATCTTCAACCAATGTGCTGATAACATGAGATGCCATTTTATTTACCTCCTTCGCTATGAGCATCAGCCTCATACTTATACTCACCAAGAAGCTGGTCGATTGAACCTCCAGGCGGGAACATAGGAATAAACTCATTCTTTTCAACCTCAATGTCTAAAAGAATGGATTCATTGTCCTTTAAGGCCTTGCTTAATATTTCTTGAGTGTCATTAAGTTCAGTTACTCTTTCTGCATTGATTCCATAACTTTCAGCTAATTTAACAAAGTCTGGAGTGTTACCCAAATCGGTTTGTGAGAACCTTTTGTCATACATATGGTTCTGCCATTGGTAAACCATACCTAATTTTCTGTTGTTTAAAATAGCTATAACAACTGGAATGTCATATTCCTTGATAGTGGCCAATTCCTGGGAAACCATTAAAAATCCGCCGTCACCAACAATTGCAAGTACGGCATCATCAGGACATGCAACCTTTGCACCGATAGCTGCAGGGAAACCGAATCCCATGGTTCCAAGACCGCCGGAGGAAATGAACTTGCGAGGTTTTCCAATATCCAGGAAATGAGCTGCCCACATTTGGTGAAGACCTACATCAGTAGTGACTATTGTTTCCTCATCAATTGAATTTGCAATTTCCTTAATAACCTGTTGAGGCTTTAAAGGAATGTCAGAATAACTTACCCTTGGAATAGCTGATTTCTTAAATTCGCGAATGCTTTCAATCCAAGGACTTGAAGGACTTAATTTATAGCCTTTCAAGCATTTGATAAGTTTTGTAATTACGATTTTAGCATCTCCTACAATAGGCAAGTCAACCTCAACGTTCTTGCCTATTTCAGCAGGGTCTATGTCAATGTGAATGACCTTGGCTTCAGGAACGAACTTTTCGATTTGACCGGTAGTCCTATCAGAGAATCTGCATCCTATTGCAAGAAGACAGTCTGTCTTGTTGATTGATTGGTTTGCAACTTGCCTTCCATGCATGCCAAGCATTCCCATAGCAATCTCATCGCTTTCATCAATTACGCCCTTTGCCATTAAAGTTGTTGCAACAGGAGCATTGATTAAATCTGCCAATTCCTTAAGTTCAGCTGAAGCGCCGGATAAAATTGTACCTCCTCCTGCAAGGATAATAGGCCTTTCTGCATTCAAAAGCATTTTGGCAGCCTTTTCAATCTGCTTGTCATTACCCTTAATGTTAGGCTTATAACCTGGAGTAGGGATTTCACCCAATACATATTCATCCAGTTCCTGTTCCTGAACCTCTTTAGGAACATCAATTAAAACAGGACCATTTCTACCTGTTGAAGCCAATTTAAAACTTGTATTGATAATGCTAGGAATGTCATTTGCATCCTTTGGCTGATAGGAATGTTTAGTAATAGGCATTGTAATACCTATGATGTCCACTTCCTGAAATGCATCATTACCGATTAAGCTGCTTACAACCTGTCCGGTAATTGCAATTATTGGAGAAGAGTCCATATATGCATTTGCAATACCTGTAACAAGATTGGTTGCACCAGGACCGGAAGTAGCTAAACAGACCCCTACCTTACCGGAAGCCCTTGCATAACCTTCTGCAGCATGAGCTGCACACTGTTCATGTCTAACAAGTATATGATTTAAATCAGAGTCATATAACATATCATAAAATGGAATAACAGTTCCGCCAGGATAACCGAAAATGGTATCAACACCATTATCCATTAAAGCTTTTATTATAGCGTCTCCGCCTCTCATTAAAACACCTTTTTAGTTTTTTATACTTATAGTTGAAAAATTATTAAATAAAAATCATATTCAATTTCCAAATTAGAAAAATTGAATTTAAATACAAATGGAATTTCTAAATTAGAATAATTGAATTTTTAAAAATTAATTTAAATTTTTAAATTAAAATAATTGAATTTAAATTAAAACAAATCTAAAGTATGAATTTTAGAATTTATTTACAAAAATTGTAAAAAACATATTCAAATTCAAGAATTCAATTAGATTAAAATTTCTAATATAATAATATATATCCTAAGATAAATATAAACATTAAAATATATTAAAAATTCTAAACTTAATATATAATCAAAAACATAATAAATATAATGATATTTTTATGGATTTTTTAAAAGTCACATCAAATGAAAATTTTAAAATTCATGGAAAATTATGGATTTTTAAAACTCACGAATGAAATTTTTAAAATTCATGGAAAATTAATCTTATAAATTACTTAAAAAGCTTTGTTTGGAGAAAAAAAGATGAAAGTTTTAGTTGTTGGAACCGGTGCAAGAGAACATGCTATCTGTGATGCATTAAAAGACGATGTTGAATTATACGCTTATATGAGCAAGAACAATCCAGGAATTGCTAAAATATCCACTTATCAAAAGGGAGATGAAGGTGAAGTGGATAAGGTGGCAGAATACGCTAAAGCAAATGAAATCGATTTAGCGGTTATCGGCCCTGAAGCCCCTCTTGGAAAAGGAATTGTAAATGCACTTGAAGATGCAGGAATCCCTTGTGTTGGACCTGCACAGGAGTCTGCAAGAATTGAAACTGACAAATCATTTATGAGAAAGCTCTTTGAAGATTATGAAATCAAAGGTTCCCTTACCTACAAGGTATTCGATAATTACGATGACATTTCCAAATTCCTTGACGAATATGAAAAGGATGTAGTTGTAAAACCTGTAGGATTGACTGGAGGTAAGGGAGTAAAGATTGTAGGAGATCACCTTAAGGACAACCAGGATGCAAAATTATATGCAAAGGAAGTTATGGACAATGCTATGGGCGGATTTGCACAAGTAATCATTGAGGAAAAGGTTGTAGGTGAAGAATTTACAATTCAAGCATTCTGTGATGGTGAAAACCTTGCAGCAATGCCTGCAGCACAGGACCATCCACATGCATTTGAAAATGACCAAGGTTTAATTACTGGTGGAATGGGTTCATACTCTGACAAGAATGGATTATTGCCATTCTTAAGCCAAGAGGATTATGATGAAGCTGTTGAAATCATGAAGGAAACCTTAAAGGCAATAGCTAAAGAAACAACTCCATACAAAGGAATTCTCTATGGTCAATTCATGTTATCCAAGGACGGACCTAAACTCATTGAATACAATGCAAGATTCGGTGATCCGGAAGCAATGAATGTTCTTCCATTACTTGACACTCCAATGGCAGATGTTTGTCAGGCAATTATTGATGGAAAACTTGATGAAGTAAAATTCAAGGATCTTGCTTCAGTATGCAAATACATTGTACCTGACGGATATCCAGACACTCCACATGCAGGAGAACTTATTGAAGTGGATGAGGAAGCAATTGAAGCGCTTGGAGCTAAAGTCTTCTATGCCGCTGTAAGTCAGGAAGAGGATGGAATCCAACTTTCAGGATCTCGAGCTTTAGGAATTGTAGCTCAAGGAGAAACAATTGCAGAAGCTGAAAAAATAGCTGAAGAAGCATGTGGACTTGTTAAAGGAAATGTTTACCACAGAAGAGACGTTGGTACAGAAGAATTAATCCAAAAACGTATTGACCACATGGAAGCAATTAGAAATGAATAAATAAAATTTGAGTTTAATAATTACTATTAAACTTAATTTTTAATTTTTTTAATTCGAAACCTAAAGAAATAATAATAATTTAATCTTTATTAACAAAAAACTTACTTTTCGGTGATTTAATGTCTAAAAATAAAAAGTCTAAAAATGCTACAATTAAAAAAGCTAAAAAACTAGAAAGACAAGGCAAATATAAAAAGGCCTTAAGTGTATGTGACAGGTTTTTAGACGAAAAAATCGAGGAAAGTGTTATACAACTTAAAATTGACATCATAGTAGAATCCTACAACAATGATGAATTTATAGGAAAATTGAATAAATATAAGGTTAAATTAACTGATTTTTTAACAAAGGAAGATGGAGAAGAGTTTTTAAGAATCTATACTACCTTCGACACTTTTTTTGAAATGGCTAAGGAAAGCTTAGGGGACGACAATACACGCAGAGCATTTTTAGGTGCAGGATTATTACTTGACAACTTAGAAACCATACTTGTTCTAAATGAAATGAGCAAGGAAAATAATAAAAGGAATCTTGAAAAAACCGAGACTCCAATTGAAATAGAAACTTTTGTTAATGAAGTTAAAAAAACAGCTTATCAATTTTTAGAAATCATTATTGAAAATCCTAAAGAGAGCATTGCTGAAGCCGAATTCGATCTTGAGGTAAGTATTGAAAAGATTAAAAAATTGATTGAGCCTGAAAATCCAGAAGAAGAATCAAATATTGAAGAGGAAAGTTCTGAAGAAGCACCAAATATTGTAGAAGAAAGCTCTGAAGAAGAACAAAATATTGAGGAGGAAAGCTCTGAAGAAACCCAAGAAGAATCCAATATAGAAGTTCAAGAAGAAGATTCCAATCCAGAAAATGAAAACCTCCTTAAAGTTGAAGATGATACTGAACTTAAAACAGAGTCCTCACTTGAACATGAAATAAAATGCCTAAAGAAAATGGTAGATTACCACAATGAAAAGAATGACTTTAAAAAGGCATTAGAGTATCAAAGAAGACTAGTCAAACTTGCAAAAGAAGAAAAAATCTTAACTGATACCGAATCAGATTCAAAACAAAAGTCAATATTTGACTTTTAATTCCACCACAATAACTTTTTTAAAAAACACCTAATAATTTTAATCAAAAACTTTTTTTAAAAACCAAATATGTCCAAACAAAAACTTTTTTAAAAACACCTAATAATTTTAATCAAAAACTTTTTTTAAAAACCAAAAATGTCCAAACAAAAACTTTTTTAAAAAACAACCATTTCTAACTAACACCCAATATTTCTAATCAAATAAGTTCTTTTTTTAAAATAAATAACCTGCTCCATTTAAAACCTAAATAAGAACTAAATTTAAATTTAAAACTAGAAATAATAAAAATTCTCTGATTAATAAGTATTACTCCACATATAAACAAATAACGAAAGTTTTAATACTATTAAAAGACAAATATTTAAATTTATTAGAATGAAAAAAATATGATTAATTATTATATTATGGGGATTTAAAAATGAGAAGTCTTTTGTCAGTAACTGATATAGAGGATGAAGTTGCAAAGATCTTAGATATTGCAAGTGACTTCAAAGCTGGAAAAATGGAAGAGGAAGCTCTTAAGAATCAAAAATTAGCAATGATTTTTCAAAAGTCATCAACAAGAACAAGAGTTTCCTTTGAAGTTGGAATGTATGAATTAGGTGGAACTGCACTCTTTTTATCAACAAATGATTTACAGTTAGGTCGTGGAGAACCTATCAAGGACACTGCAAAGGTATTAAGCAGATTTGTTGATGCAATCATGATTAGGGCAATCGAACATGATGATGTAGTCGAACTTAGGGATGAAGCTGACATTCCAATCATAAACGGTTTAACCAATCTTGAACACCCTTGTCAAGCATTAGCTGACATGTTAACAGTCAAGGAACATAAGGGAAACTTTGATGGAAAATTTGTTTATGTAGGTGATGGAAACAATGTATGCAATTCATTGCTTCTTATCTGCGGATGTTTAGGAATGGATATGGCTGTAGCTTGTCCTGATGAATATAAGCCTAATGAGGAAATTACCAAAAAGGCTATGGAATATGCAGAGAAAAAGGGCTCTGAAATACTGATTACCTCAAACATTGAAGAGGCTCTTTCAAATGCAGATGTTATCTATACTGATGTTTGGGTAAGTATGGGTGATGAGGAAGAGGCTGAAAAAAGAAGAGCTGACTTTAAGGACTTCCAAGTAAATCAAAATATGATTGAAATGGCTAATGATGATGTAATATTCATGCACTGCTTACCTGCAATTAGAGGAGAGGAAGTAAGTGCAGAAGTTATTGACGGAAAACATTCAGTAGTTTACGATCAAGCAGAAAACAGATTACATGCTCAAAAGGCAGTTTTATATTATTTCTTAAAAGAACTACAGGAATAAATAAAAAAACAAAAATTTTAATCAAGAATAAAACAATAAAATAAAAACAAACGTTTTAAACAAGCAATAAATCAATAAATAAAAAACAAAACTTTTAATCAAACAATAAAACAATAAAATAAAAATAAAAGGTTTTAAACAAAGATAAAAGAATAAATGGCATATATTTAAAAATGAATTAAATCTGTTTAAATAAAAATCCCTATTTAATTTTCACGAGTTGCATTTAATAAAATTCAATAATTTAGTATTTAGGTAAAAGGTGGGAAAATGGACTTTAATGACCCAACACTTGAGCATTTGGTAAACAAAATTACAGATGCACTTAAGGAAAACAATAGAGAGGAAGCTGCAAGATATATGGATATTGTAATTGACCAATACCCAGAAGTTGCAAATATCCTAATGAATTCAATCGAGTTTCAAACCATAATGGCTGAAAATGAAGAGGAAATTGAAATGGAAGCTCCCCAAGAAACATTTGAAGGAGAGCCAATCAAGCCTGGAAGCGGAATGGAAATCAATGAGGAAAAAATCATAAATGACATGAATGCAATGCTTGAATTTGAACCGAGCACTGCACAGGAATTCATTCAAAAGGGAACCGTATTAACCGTAACCGAAGAATATGAAAAATCCCTTGAATGTTTTGACAAGGCTTTGGAATTGGATCCAAATAACCTTTCAGCACTTATATCAAAAGCAAATACCCTTGAAATAATGGAAAACTTTGAAGAGGCTTCAAAGGTCTATGACAAGGTTATGGAAACTGAAGTAAGTGACATTTATGACTTGATGAGTAAAGGATATGTCTTTGAAAACCATGGAAGATTTGAAGACGCCTTAAAAACATATAATAATGCTCTTAAAAAGGACAAAAACAATGCCAACATTCTCTTTTTAAAGGGAAGCTGTCAAATCAAGTTAAAAAAATACCCTCAAGCAATTGACACATTGGATGAGGCTATTGAAAGGTATAGTGACAATCCTTATGAAACAATTTTTGAAATTGAAAACGCTTATCACAATAAGGGAGTCTCCCTCCATGCAATTGGAGAGGACGACGACGCTCTTGAGGCATTCAGTTTAGCTTTAGGAATCAATCCGGAATACTATTACAGTTACTATGAAATAGGAATCATTCAGGAAGACAGGCAAAAATACGACATTGCACTTAAAAACTATGAAAAGTTCCTTGAATACGAAACTGACTCAGAAGTTCTGGAAGCTAAGGAAAGAGTAGAAAAACTAGTAAACTAATAACTCAAGTTCTAAAAGCAAAGAAAAAAGTAAAAAAAACTAATAAAATAATAACTCAAAATCCTAAAAGCAAAGAAAAGAGTAAAAAAAACTAATAAAATAATAACTCAAAATCCTAAAAGCAAAGGAAAGAGTAATAATAGGCAAATAAATTATTATAAATATTTTTTATTTATAATAATTATTTTTTTGAAAGAATAATTAGTTCGTAATATTATAAACTAATAAAAATAAAAATAAAAAAAATTAATAAAAATAATTTAAAAGAATAAAAAAGAGAGCGTAAATAGAATAAAAAAAGATTAAAAAGAATAAAAAAGAATGAAAATAGAATAAAAAAAAGATTAAAAAAATAATTAAAAAGAATGAAAATAGAATAAAAAAAATTAAAAAAAGAAAAGGCAATAAACGCCCAAAAACCAAATTCAAGCTGATACGCAATTCGACAAGATTTTGGTCCAGGTTTTTGAGGCGAAGCCTCAAAAAGCTGGGCTACATACGCTCAGGCGCACTAACCCCTAAAATGTCCAATGAATTTTTCAATGCAATTCTAGCCTTTTCAACCAAAATAAGTCTTGCAGATTCATATTCAGAACCAATGACCTGTTCAGCCTTATAGAACCTATTGAATGCACTTGCCAAGTCTTGACAATATTGGGCTACAGGGTGAACCCTCTTGATTTTAGCAGAGTCCTCAACCAAACTTGGGAATTTAGCAATCAATTTCACAAGTTCCTTTTCCTCACTGTCCAAGGACCAGTTTTCCTCAACAGTCAATGTTTCCAAATCGATTCCCTTTTCCTCTTGAGCCTTCTTAAGCAATTTGCAAGCTCTTGCATGAGCATATTGAATGGAAGCGCAACCTCTTTCAAAGCTTAATGCCTCATCCCACTTGAATGTAATGTGCTTTTCAGGGGATAGTCTTGCAATGTAATATCTGATTGCACCGATACCGATTTCCTCTGCAATAGCATCAACGGATTCCTCATCAAGGTCCGGTCTTCTGGAACTGATTTCATCACGAGCTCTCTTAACAGCCTCATCAATCAATTCATCCACTGAAATAAATACTCCTTTTCTTGTAGACATTGATCCTTCAGGCAATGTAATGAACTCATAGAAGATAACTTCAACCTTGTCATCATTAGGTTCCTTTTCCTCAAGAACTTCAAGTGCAAGGGTAACCTGTTTTGCAGCCAGCTTATGGTCTGAACCGAAAATGTCTATGACCTTATCACAGTTTCTGCATTTGTAAATATGATAGGCAATATCCCTTGTTGAGTAAAGGGATGTTCCATCCGCCCTTCTCAAGACAAGATGCTTGTCAATGTCATATTCAGTAAGGTCAAGATACAATACCTCATCATATCTTGCATAGCCGATGTCAATCAATTCCTGGGTAAGATTGTCAACAATGCCTGTTCTTACAAACTGTCCTTCCCAAACAAATGCATCATGCTTTACATTCATTCTCTTCAAGGTTTCCTTTACACCTTCAAGACAGCTGTTTACAGCATATTCGAACTTTTCATCAAGTTCACTTGGAGCCCCTTCATATTGACGAATGGTTGCATCCACACCTTCTGATAAACTTTCATCCTCATTGATCATTTGATTGACCTTGAAGTAAAGCTCTCCAACCTTATGGTCTATCTTTTCAGCTTCCTGATCCTCTATCTTCAAGCCAAGCTCTTCCATACCATAAACAATCATTGCAAGCTGTCTTCCCATATCGTTTACATAATATTGGGTGTCAACATCATAGCCTGCCTTTGTAAGAAGCCTTCTTAAGGAATCTCCAATGATGGAATTTCTAATGTGTCCAATGTGAAGAGGGCCGTTTGGATTTGCGGAGGTATGTTCAAGAATGATCTTCTCATCAACGGCATCCAATTGACCATAGTCCTCTCCAACTGAATCTAACAACTCCTTTGCAAAGATGTCATGATTAATGAAAAAATTAACATAAGGTCCTACAGCCTCAACCTTTTCAAAAATTGGAGGAACTTCAATGATATCAACAATTTCAGGAGAAATTAAATTTGGAGCCTTTCTTAAAAGTTTTGCCAATTGGAATGAAACTGTACTGGCCAAGTCACCTAATTCCGGATTAGGGGGAAACTCCAATTTGATTTCTTCTTCAAAATCACAGTCAAACTTATCAACTGCTTCTCTTAAAGCCTTTTCAGCTTCAGCTTTTATCTTAAAATACATATAAACACCTAAAAGTAAAATAAATAATTAATAATTATAATAATAATTCAATATTAAATAACATTAGAAAT
>NZ_CALCYR010000278.1 GCF_937906425.1 uncultured Methanobrevibacter sp.
TTAAAGTTCTTTCTTTTCACTTTTTTTATTTTTTTTATTTTTTAATTTTTTTTATTATTTAAAAATTATTTTTAAAATTTTATTTAATTTGGTATCTTATTTTCTTTTTTAAGAATTTTAATTAATTATTTTTAAAAATAGTTGTTTTCAGTTTAAAGTTACTGTTTTTAGATTTTAAGAAAAAATAGAAGATTAAATAATTAATCTTCTTCTTGGGAATACATTTCCCTTAATTCTCTTCTAAGTAATTTCCATCCATTTACTCTTGGAAGTTTATCCATTGTAAATATTTTTCTAGGAACCTTGTATCTTGCCAGGTATTCCTTAGCGTATTCTATCAATCCTTCCTTGTCTTCTTCATCCTTCCAAACGACTGCTGCAACTGGAAGCTCTCCCCTATGACAGTCTCCAATACTGAAGATTGCAATTTCATCAACTTTCGGATACTTGATTAATATTTCCTCAACCTCTGTAGGATATATTTTCCAACCGCTCATTACAATCATGTCTTTCTTTCTGTCGGTGATGAACAAACGATTGTCCTCATCTATATAACCGATGTCTCCTGTTAAAAACCATCCGTCTTCTAGGAATGATTCCTTTGTTTCCTTTTCCATTCCCCAATATCCTTTAGCTATTGCAGGTCCTCTTAAGGCTATTTCTCCATGCTCATATTTGCCTAGAATCTTGTCTGAATCATCTTCATCCACTATCTTTAGCTCTGAAAAGCAGACTGGATGACCTACACTTTCAAATCTGTCTGCTGTCTCATAGTCTTCAGGTCTGATTACAGTTCCTGTACCGATAACGATTGTTTCAGACAATCCATATGCGTTAATGATTGGAATGTGATATTGGTCCATGAATTTCTTCCAGATTTTTCTATGCAATGGTCCTCCTCCGCTGATGATTTCCCTGACTGTGAAAAGCTTTTTTCTCTTTTCCTTTTCAAGATTTGTCAAGGTGTGAATCACTGGAGGCATACCTGAAAGGACACTGACATTTTCCTTATCGCAAAGCTCAAGGTACTGGTTTATTTCAAAGAATTCCATCATAATGTAAAGGGCTCCTGCCCTTAAGGCAGCAACTGCCCATGAAATGCCTACATGAGCCATTGGATATATGCAGAGGAAGGTGTCATTTTCCTTCAATGTCAAAACGTCACATGCATTATGGATTGAGGTAAACCAGTTTCCGTGAGTCAACATGGATCCCTTAGGCTTTCCTGTTGTTCCTGAAGTGTATTGCAATTGGCATAAGTCATCCCAATCAGTTTCCTCTGCAGAGAGCACTTCACTTCCTAAAAACTCTTCACAATTTTCCATGATGTGATATTCTGCATTAATGTTTGAGATTGTGTCGATGGCATCTTCATCACATATGATCAGTTTTGCCTTTGAATCATTTACCATATATTCAATTTCTGCACTTGTAAGAATTCTATTGCTTGGAATAGCTATTGCGCCTATTCTCCATATTGCAAATAGTGAAAATATATATTCTGGAGAGTTGTTTAAATAGATTAATACTCTATCTCCCTTTTCTATTCCCTTTTCCTTTAGCAATCTTCCAATTCCTGAAACAATTGAGAGTATTTGGGAAGAATTGTATCTGATATTTCTTTCTGGAGAATAAAAAACCTCTTTATCTAATCTGCAAGCATTTGCATCTAGGAATGTAGTGATATTTAACATCTTATGCCCTCTTATCATTGTAATTAATTTTTAATTATTAGTCTTATTTTTAATTTAAAGAACTTTTATTAGTTTTTTAATTCTTTATTTTTTATTTAAAGAATTTTTATTAGTTTTAAAAGTTTTTATTTTATTTTTATTTTTTATTTAAAGAATTTTTATTAGTTTTAAAAGTTTTTATTTTTAATTTTATTTTAAATTTTGATTTAAAGAACTTTTATTAGTTTAAAACTCTTTATTTTTAATTTAAAGATCTTTTGTCATTTTAAGGATTTGTATTGTGTTAATTTATTTTTGCTTTTTAATTTACAATAATCTTTGGATTTCACTTATTATTTCCTTAGTTACTTCCATTGTCTTATTGTTTCCGCCTAAATCTGGTGTTAAGCATTTTCCTTTTTCCAAAACATTTTCACAGGCATTTTTCACTGTTTTTGCATAGTAATCCTCATTTAAATATTCAAGCATCATTGAAACGGATAATATCATTGCAATTGGGTTTGATATGTTTTGCCCAGCTATGTCAGGTGCAGATCCGTGAACAGGTTCAAACAATCCATGTTTGTCGCCAATGTTTCCGGAAGGTGCAAGTCCCAATCCTCCAACAAGGCCTGCTGAAGCGTCTGACAGTATGTCTCCAAATAGGTTTGATGTAACGATTACATCAAATTCCTGTGGCTTTGTAAGAAGGTACATTGCAGTTGCGTCAACATAGTAGTCATTTGTTTTTATATTTGGAAATTCCTCTGCAACCTTATAAAATGAGTCTTTAAATACTCCATCTGTCTTTTTCAGGACATTTGCCTTGTGTACACAGGTTACAGATTCTTTATTGAGTTTAATTGCCTGATTGAATGCAAGGCGTGAAATTCTTTCGCTTGCCTTTCTTGTGATTATCCTTTTTGCAACAGCCTTGTCCCCTGTTTCAGTTTCTTCTCCTGAATAGAGACCTTCAGTATTTTCCCTGACTATTAAAAAGTCCAGATCATCAAATAGGCAGTTTACTCCTTTAAATGATTTTACAGGTCTTAGATTTGCATAAACATCCAAGGCTTGTCTAAGAGTAATTATTGGACTTTTCTGACCTGGTGTTGATGTGATTGCACCAAAAAGGGTTGCCTTTGCATTTTTTGCAATTTTTATTGTTTCCTCAGGGATGGTTGTCTGATTTTTTTCAAAGCATTCCCTTCCGGCTTCAGCCTCTATAAAATCAATGTTCAGGTCTAAGGATTCAAGAACTGCTACTCCTGCTTCAGTCACTTCCTTGCCTATTCCATCTCCATCTATTCTTGCTATCCTTATCATTATTAACAGAATCCTTTTTTCCTTAAATAAAAATTTAATAAATAAAATAAATAAAATAAATAAATTAATAAAATAAATAAAATAAATAAAATAAATAAAATAAAATATGAATAGATAATTAAAATGTCAAAAATATTGATTTTCTTCATTAATGAGGCTAATATTTTTTAATATTTTAATTATTTTCGTATTTTATTATTTTAAATTTTTTTAAATCTATGATTTTTAAATATTTAAAATAGATTTTTAAATATAATAATTATATCTCATTTAAAGTATTTTAATCTTTTTTAATTTTCTTACTATGATGTATATGTATGTGCATTATTGGTTTCTTTTATTTTGCAGTGTTTTGGTTTTTTTAAATTTTATTTGTATAGTATAATACTGTTCGTAATATATAGAAAGGTTTATATACCTATAAATTAAAATAATAATTAAGTATATGTAATTATAAAAATTGATAATAAGTAAAATTATTATTGATTAATAATTCCTTGCATTAAAAATATATTTGGATAATTAGGATGGTAATATTATGGAAAAATCAATTGAAGATTTAATTTTAGACTTAAAAGATTCTGATGATTTTGTTAAGGAAGAAGCAGTAGGTTTACTTGAACTTAAAGGTGAAGAAGCTGTAGAACCTCTTATTGGTGCTTTAGGTCAAAGAAATAAGGATATTAAAATAAATGCTGCAGATATTTTAGGTGCTATTGGTGATACCAAAGCAATTCCAGCTTTAATTAAAACTTTAAATGATAGAAATAAACTTGTAAGAAGAGCTGCTTCCACTGCTTTAACTAAAATGGGTGATGAGGCTATTGAACCTGTTATGGAACTTTTAGATAATGACAAATGGAGAGTTAGAGGAGCTGCATGTTGGATTTTAGAAGCTTTAAATGCAACTGAAGCTATTCCAAAACTCGAAGAATTATTGGAAGACGAAAGTTCTTTTGTACAATATGGTGCTAAGGACGCTCTTTCTAAACTTAAAACTGAATAGATAGTTTTAATTCTCTTTTTCTTTTTACTTTTTACTTTTACTTTTTAACCTTTTTTTTACTTTTTTTTTTACTTTTTTCACTTTTTTACTAATTTTATCATTTTTTTACTATTTTTAGCTATTTTAAGATTTTATTTAATAAAAATTTTTAATAATTTTATCATTTTTTTTACTATTTTTAGCTATTTTTATAATTTTTTTATAAAAATTTTTAATAATTTTATCTTTAATGACTTTTTAAAATTATTATTTTTCATACACTCTCTATAAGTTTATTTATAATGTTTTACAAAATATTATTAATTTAGTATTGGCAGATTAAATTTTATTTTTAATTAAATTTTATTTTTTATCAAATTTTATTTTATTTCTTAAAAGGGTATACTATGATTACAATAACAAAAAAAGAAGAAGATGTTTTAAACCATATTAAAGCTCATGGCAATGCTTATGATGAATTTATACCAATGTCTCTTATTAAAGATGAAATGAATATTTATGAGCATGATTTAAATGATTTATTAAATAGTTTAAAAGCCTTAGGTCTTGTCATTTATGAAAATTCCAATGTTAAATTGGAACGTGTTGAAGAGGAAATAAATACTGTGGATTCAAAACAGGACGTTCTTTTGGCTGAATTGAATCAAAAGGAAAAGGCTTCATTTGAGCTTATAAAAAGATTAGTTGATGATGAAAATATGGTTTCAAGATACAAGATTGAAGGAAGTCTTCTTTATGGCGACTTACATTTAACTGATTTTAGAATGTATCACATTATCTTATCTTTGGAAAATAAAGGGCTTATTGAACCTATTTATAAGGAAAATGGGGATTATTATAAGCTTTTATGATTAATTTTTAAATTTTTATCTCTTTTTATCTCTTTTTATCTCTTTTTATCTCTTTTTATCTCTTTTTATTAATTTTTATCAGATGTTTTGCTTTTGATTTTTATTTTATTTTTTCTATTTTTATTTAATTTTTAATTTTAGGTTTTTCGGATTTTTTTATTCTGTTTTTTCTATTTTTATTTAATTTTTAGATTTTAGGTTTTTTTAGAAATTATTCTTATTCCAGTTTTTCTAAAAATTCATTGATCATATTGTCTATTTTTTCAATATTTCTTCCAATTAAAAGGTTATGTTTGGTATTCTCAAGAAATATAATCTCTGAATTTCTTATGTTTTTATGGATTTCCTCCTGGTGTTCAATGTCGGTTAATTCGTCATCCTCTCCTCCTATGATAAGTGTTGGAGATGTGATTTTATAAAGATTTTCCTTGATATCTAATGTATTTCCAGCTTTTATTCCTTCAAGAATTCCTTCACAGTCTGCTTCCTTTGAAGCATTTATTTTAATTGTCTCCAGTGTTTGCCTATTTTTTTCCAAAATCTCTTCACAAAGGCAATATGGGATTATGGTGTCATAAAAGTGAAGGAAATCAATTTTAATGGCCTTTTCAAATGATTTGAAAATTGCCTCCAGATGTGGTGTAAACTCACAAAAGCTTGACATGATAATCTCTCCCTTGACCATCTCATTATGCTTTGCAGTGAAGTTCATTGCAATGTTTCCTCCTAATGAAAGGCCAATGAGAACTACCTTATCTATATTCAATGACTTTAGCAAATAAAAGAGATCTTCTGTATAACAATCTATTGTGATTTCCCTTTTTCCTTTTTCAGATTCTCCATGTCCTCTAAGGTCAAAAATCAATGTTTGATAGTTTTCATTTAATTTTTCGCTTAATATTTTCCAATAATTGAGGTTATCGGATAATCCATGTACAAATACAATTGTAAAATCACTTTTTGGATTTCCATTAAGCTCGTAATTGATTAAAATATCATTAACTTTTATTTTAGCCATGTTTTCACTTTTGTTTTAATTTTTTTAAATAGTTTTTATTTTAATAATAATTATTAAAATCTTATAAATAAGTTTTTATGATTTTTATGATTTTTATGATTTTTATGATTTTTATGGTTTTTTAATAGTTATTTTACTGGTTTTTATTTTTTAAATGATTTTAAAATCTTTTTAACTATTGTATTTATTTTTCAAATTCCACTTATTTAATCCTTGTTTTTTTATAGATTATTGTATTTTCTTTTTAAAAAAAGTCTTAACATAGTTAATAATTTAATCAGTAATATTTATATGATATTATGTAATAATATATTAATGATTAATAATTTCTTTTAAATTTTTATGAAAAGTTATTAATTAGTATTGTAGTTTTTAGGTGTTAATTATGATGAGAATAAGTATGTCTTTACCAAAAAAGCTTTTAGCTGAATTTGATGAAGTCTTAAAGGATAGGGGTTATCAATCTCGTTCTAAAGGTATTCGTGATGCTTTAAGTGATTATATTTTAAGATATCAATGGATGAATGAAATGGAAGGTCAAAGAGTAGGAGTTATTACTGTAATCTATGACCATCATTTTACCGGTGTTATGGAAAGCCTTGCTGATATTCAACATGACTACAGAAAGGAAATCAATGCTAGTATGCACATTCACATGACTCACAAATACTGTATGGAAGTCATTGTTGTAAATGGAGAAGTTACACAAATTAGGGATTTAACTGAAAGAATGATGAGACTTAAAGGTGTTGAACATGTAAAACTTACCAGTACTGCAAATGGTGAGGCATTGGATCATGAACCTGACCACGATCATTCAGATTCAGAATTATAATTAATTAAATTATTTTAAATTATTTTAAATTATTTAATGGAATTTATTTGTTTTATTTATTAATTTTTATTAATTTTTATTAATTTTTATTAATTTTCATTAATTTTCATTGATTTTTATTAATTTTTTAAAAATTTTAATTAATTTTATTTAATTTAATTAATTATTCAATAAATTTTTATTATTTTTAACATTTTCTTATTTTATTAACTTTTTTTTAATTATTTTTTTTCAAATTACTTGTTTTGTGTTTTGTATGAAGTTTAAGGTAAATTCTTATCATTTTAATCTTTTAAGGGATTATGAAAGGTTAAGTGTTTTCAAGGAAGCCATTGATGATTTTTCAAAAGAAATGTCTCTTGAATGCTCTGACAATTTGGAAGCTTCCAATCTAAAAGTTGCATATGATTTAGGTGCAGGCAGCGGAGTTTTAACTTATTTTGCAAAGGATTATTTTGATAAGATTTATTCAGTGGAGATGAGCCCTTCAATCATATCTTCAACAAGGGAAAATCTTGAATTGTTTGATAATGTTGAGGTTTTTAATCAAAATGTTCTTGATTTAGACTTTGAAGAGCTGGAAAAGGCAGATTTGATTATCTGTGAAATGCTAGATACTGCCTTAATTGATGAAGAGGAAGTTCCGGTTTTAAATCATGCAAGGAAATTCTTAAAGGAAAATGGAAGGATTATTCCTCAATCAGTTATAAATGCTGTTGAATTGGTTTATCTAAACAATCATTTCATACAATATGAAGATAATGAATCCAGTCCAATTTATGAAATCTTGACTGAAGATAAGATTTATTCGGAATTTGATTTTAGAGAATTTATTGAAGAGGAATTCAGCACAGTCATAGAATTTGAAATCAATGGGGACTTTTTCAAAAAAGAGGCAGTCCTTGAAAAATCTGATTGCTTTAATAAGGATGAAAATAAAATTAAAATTAACGGACTTAGATTAAGTAGCTATACAAAATTGAATGAAAATATTATATGCGGTCCCACTCCAATGTTAAATCCTGTGATGCTGGTTCCAATTGAGGAATTTGAGGCAGATATTGGTGAAAAGATTAAAATCAAACTTGAATATGTGATGGGGGGAGGAGTTGAAACAATTAAAACAGAACTAATCAGATAATTTGATTTTTTCTGTTAAATTATTTATTTATTTATTTCAATTTTGTTGTTTTTTTGCTGGTGTTTTTATGTTAAATGATTTGGAGAATATTAAAGGGGACATAAAAGAGTTTTTAAGCGGCTGTTCTTCTTTAGTTATTTTAGGAATTGGCAATGATATTCGGGGGGATGATGGATTAGGTCCATATATCATTTCTAAATTGTCCGATTTAAAGGAATCTCGTCATGAAAGTGTCCAAAAGCCAATTGTGAATATGGATAAGCTCTATTTGATTGATGGAGGTTCAGTTCCTGAAAACTTTACAGGGCTTATTAAAAAGCACAATCCTTCACATATCATTCTAATCGATGCCAGTTTAATGAATAGGAAAGCTGGAGAGATAGCTATTGTGGATAAGGAAAATATTTCGGATATTAGCATTTCCACCCATTCAATGTCTCTTTCATTTTTAATCAGGTATTTGGAGATGGAAAAGGAGTATAATATTCAATTCATTGGAATTGAGCCTAAAATCATGGATTTGTCTATGGAATTAAGTGAAGAAGTTGAATTGGCTTCCAATAACTTAATTAATATATTTTCAGAGATTCTTTTTGACTAAGTTCTTTAATAAAATTAATTTTCTCATTTTTATAAATATTTTTTTTAATAAATTTTATTTCCAGTTTTTATTAAACATTTTTTTATAAAATTTATTTCCAGTTTTTATTAAACATTTTTTTAATTTATTATTTCCGCTATTTTTTTAGAAAGCTTATTTTAATCTTTTAGGCTTTTTTTTAAGAAAATTTTATAAAAAACTAATTTTAAATATAATATTGAATTAAAACTTATTGTGATTTTATGAAAAAAGTCTTGTTTATCGGTTCCAGATTATATGATGATCTCAGTTATCATGTTAATGAGCTTGGAATTGAAAGTATTATAACAGAATCTAATGAAGATGCTCCCAATTTGGATTTGCCTACAAAATATTATATAGTTCCTCGTGGAATGGACAAACCTATGGAAATTGCCATTGAAGAGGGTGTTGATGCAATCGTTCCCCTTTTAGGTATAGATCCTCCACTTATGGATGTTGCAATCATGAAGGAGCAAATCGAGAGAGAACACAATATTCCAGTTATCTCCTCCAATGTAAATGCTGTTGAAATAGCTTCAGATAAAATAAGAACAAAGGAGTTTTTCAAGTCAATCGGTCTTAATGTTCCAGAGGCTAAGGTCTTGGCTAAGGATGACTTTAAAAGTGAGGATGAATTTTTGGAAAAATTAGGATTTGACTTTCCTATTGTCCTAAAGCAGGGTGAAGGTCAAGGCGGTAAGGACATTTGCATAACTGATGACTTTGATGATGTTTTGAATTATTTTGAGAATTTTTCACAGGCTTTGATTGAAAGGTTTATTGAAGGAAGTGAAGTTTCCATAGAGGTTGTTTCATGGAATGGGGAGTACCTGCCTCTTGTTCCTGTCTATAAGGGAGATACCAATTTGGAAGGTATTCATCCAATAAAAAGGCTTAGGTATGGCCCATGTGATTTTGAAGGATTTGACAATGAGGAATTTAGAAGGATTGCAAGGCATATTGCCCAAAGTCTTAAATCTGAGGGAACCATTGATATGGATCTGATATATTCCAAGGATGAAAATAAGGTTTATGCTATTGAAATAAACACACGCCCTAGCGGAACAAGGTATTTATCCTTTGCATGTACAGGATTTAATCCATTGAACCTATTGGTAGACATTGCAGTAGGTGATTTTGATGTCAAAAGTCTTGAGAGGGAAATGAAGAAGTTTTACACTTTGGAAATTCCTATTGGTAATTATGAAGGTCCCAAACCTCAAGAGCCTTTAAAGGAGTATATCAATGGAAATTTCATAGTTCATGGTCCAAAGGATTATGAAAGAATTACCATTAGAGGAAATACTCGTGAAGAAACCTTTGAAATTGCTAAGGAATTAACTGGAAATGATTATTCCATTAACTAATTTATTAAATTCTTAATTTTTTTAAGTTATTTTTTTAAGTTATTTTTTTAATATAATATTTTTTTTATAATTTTTGGCTTTGTTGAAATCCTAAAAATTTTTATAAAAAATTTCCTAAAATAACTGATTAAAATAAATAAAATAAATTTTTAAAATAGGTTTTCAACAGACCCATTTTTTTCTTATTTTTTGAGTTAGGATTTATCTATTATTTTTTTCTTATTTTTT